>JAUXXN010000152.1 GCA_030684755.1 Hydrogenophaga sp. | reverse complement strand
CGCTGGCGCGCTGGTCGAAGGCGTATTGCCAGAGCCAGTCCACCACCTGCACCACGCCCTGGTCGTTGGCGTCGAGCTGTTTGTTGGCCTTGCCCAGTTCCACCAGTTGCTCGAAGCTGCCAAAGCCGCCCGAGCCGGTGCTTTTGTTGGCCGCGCGCACCGACTTGGCCAGCGCAAAAAATTCAGCGGTGTAGCGCGCAATGGCCTGCGGGCTGGACAGCACCAGGCGCACGGTTTTGCGGGTCTGGCGCTCCACCTCGGGAACCCAGTCGCGTATGAACGGCTCGGCGGTGGCCACCACCACCTCGGCGGTGCTCACTTGCACCGGCAGCACCTTGTGGCGCTCGGCATAGGCCGCGCTCATCACATCACCGACCTTGCCCACGTCCACCTTCAGCGGGTCGATGCGCAGGTAGGTCAGGCCGCAGCGCTGGGCCAGCCACTCGGTGAGCAGTTCGGCGTCGAGCACATGGCCGTCCACCGCGCGCGCCATGCCCACCACAGCCAGGCGCTGCAGCGGGTGCTGGGCGCTGTGGGCCGAGGCGCAGCGGGTGGTGGTGCGCTCGGCTTCTTGTGCGGTGATCACGCCGTCGTCGCGCAGCCAGTCCACCAGCATGCGCCAGTCCAGCGGGCCCATGTCGTCCGCGATTGTGCTGGGCGTGGTTTTCATATCGCCCTCAAGCAACGGGTTTAAAAATTTTGAGCCATTTCACCGCAGGCAAACCCCAGCGCTCTTGCACCGCCTCGGCACGCGCCAGCAACTCCATGCGCGTGGGCCGGGTGGCGCTGCGCTGCGCCAACACAATGGTGTTGCCCTCGCGCGTGGGCTTGAAGGCCCACACCGCATCTTCACCAAAGGCGGCGCAAATGCTTTGCAGCGAACGATCAAAGCTGGTGTCGCGGCCAAACAGGTTCACCGTCATGCAGCCGTCGTCGGTCAGCACCGAGCGGCAGTCGGTGTAAAAGTCGGGGCTGTCCAGCACCGGGGCGGCGGCTTCGTGGTCGTACAGGTCCACCTGCAAAGCGTCGATGCGCCCGGTGTAAGCGGGGTTGCGTATTTCTTGGCCCGCATCGGCCAGCACCACGCGCAGGCGCGGGCCGTCGGCGGGCAGCTTGAACCAGGTGTGGCACACCGCCAGCACTTGAGGGTTGATCTCGATGGCGGTGGTGTCCATGCGCAGTTTCTTGAAGTGAAACTTGGTCAGCGCCGCCGAACCCAGCCCCAGCTGCATGGCGCGGCGTTTGCTTACCGAGTCGGGCGCCACCAACAGCAGCCAAGCCACCATGCGCTGCACATAGTCCAGTTCAATGTCAAACGGCGCGTCCAGCAGCATAGAGCCCTGAATCCATTCGGTGCCCAGGTGCAAAAACCGCACCTCGCTGTCTTCAGAAATCGTCACCTCGGGCAGGGTTGGCTGGCCGGTGCGCTGGCGGGCGGCGGCGTTGGCTCCGGCCTTCATGCGCGGGCTCCGCAGCGGTGAGGCTGGGCCGTTGCGGCGGGGTGGATGCGGGGCGCCACGAAACGGGCGTAGGCGGTGGAGTGCTTCATGGTGGTGTGCGATCGGCCAAAACAGGCATTATGAACAGGGCCATTGCGGCGGCGCATTGGTTTGCTGGGGCTGGGCAGGAATCACCCCCGCTCTCACTGGGCGGCGCTACCTGCTGGCACCAGCCCGTAGCGCAGCAACACCTCCGCCCAGGCGGCCAGCTTTCGCTCAAACGACCAACTGGCGTTGGCCGGGCTGGTGGACGGCAATTGGACCACCGGCAGACCGAACATTTCGGTGTGCCGTGCATGACGAAAACTCTCGCCGCCGTTGTGCGCAATGGCGCTCAATTGCGGGCACTGGCTGCGCAACCAAGCCAGATCGTTGAGCTCGGCAGCGCGGATGTCGGCGTCCAGACTGCCCTCGCGCTCGCAGGCGCCGTACACATCCCACAAGCCCAAGCCGTGGGCGTGCAGCGCGGCCAGGCGCTCGGGATACGGCATTTGCACCAACGGCAGCGCCCACACAGCACCCAAAATTTTCCAGAACTGGTTTTGCGGATGGCCGTAATACTGCTGCGCGCGCAGCGACGCCACGCCTGGAAAACTGCCCAGCACCAGCAGCCGGGTGCCTGGGCAAAACACCGGTGGTAGACCTTGTAGGCGGTTCATGGGTGGTGATCAGTCCACACCTTGCGGCATCAAACCGGCCAGCCGGGGCAGCGCCTGCACCGCGTTGGCCGTGGTGGCCTGCGCCAGCTCGGGCAGCGCCAGGCCGCGCAAACCCGCCACCACAGCGGCGATGCGCGGCAGCTCCGCCGGGGTGTTGACGCCCTGCGCGCGCCCTAGTTGGCGCTCGGCGGCGGTGGTGTAAAGCCAGTGCGGCGGTATGTCGGGCGCGTCGGTTTCCAGCACCAAGGCCGACAGCGGCAGCGTGCTGACCAGGCGGCGCAAGCGCTGCGCGGGCTCAAACGTCACCGCCCCGCCAAACCCCAGCTTGAAGCCCAGCCCCAAAAACGCTTGGGCTTGCTGCTCACTGCCGTTAAAAGCGTGGGCCATGCCGCCGCCCGTGGGCAGCTCGCGCAGGTGTTTGAGCACGGCGTCGGCGCTGCGGCGTACATGCAGCAGCACCGGCAGACCGTGCTTGCGGGCCAGCTTGAGCTGCTCGCGGTAAAACCAGGTCTGGCGCTTGCACATGGCGGGTTCACACAGGGCAGGCACGAAAAAGTCCAGCCCAATCTCGCCCACCGCCACCAAACGCAGGTCGTCGCGGTGCTCGGTGAGCGCGGCATCGAGCACCTGCAAGTCGGCCTCTTGGGCCTGGGGCACAAACAGCGGGTGGATGCCCAGCGCGTAGGCATCGCCCAAGCGGTGGGCCAGTTGGCGCACGGTGTCAAAGTTGGCCCGTTCCACCGCCGGAATCACGCACAGCCCCACACCGCGCTCGCGTGCCAAGCGGCGGGCACTCAAAGCCAGCGCGTGGTCGGCGCCCAGTTCGGGGGCGTCTAGGTGGGCATGGGTATCGATCCACATGGTCGTATGGGTCTGCCGCTGATGTTGCTGTCGCATCGGGTGGCGTGCGCCAGCAGCCGCACACCGCCGGGTCAGGCGACGCTCAACACACCCGCCGTCAAGCGCATCACCCGGCCACAGCGCGCCGCCAGGGTCTCGTCGTGGGTGACCACGATGAAAGCGGTGCCCTGGTCGCGGGCCAGTTGCATCATGAGCTCGAACACGCCGTCGGCGGTGGCGCGGTCGAGGTTGCCGGTAGGTTCGTCGGCCAGCACGCAGGCGGGCTGGGTGACCAGCGCGCGCGCCATGGCCACCCGCTGGCGCTCACCGCCTGAAAGCTCCGAGGGCCGGTGGTGCAGGCGTCCGCCCAGACCCACCTGCGTCAGCGTGTGGGTCGCCCTCACGGCAGCCTCGGCGCGCGGCATGCGGCGAATCCACAGCGGCATGGCCACGTTGTCGCACGCGCTGAACTCGGGCAGCAGGTGGTGAAACTGGTACACAAAACCCAGGTGCTGGTTGCGCAGCTGGCCTTGCTGCGTGGCGCTCAGGCCCGACAAGGTTTGTCCCATCAGCTGCACCGTGCCGCTGGTGGGCGCATCCAGCCCGCCCAGCAGGTGCAGCAGCGTGCTCTTGCCAGAGCCTGAAGCGCCCACAATGGCCACGGTCTCGCCGGCGCGCACGGTCAGGTCCACGCCCTTGAGCACGGTCACATCCAGCCGGCCTTCTGTGAAGCGTTTGGTGAGGCCGGTGGCTTGCAGCACCACTGGTGGCAGCGCGCCGGACAGGCCGGGGGTGGACAGGTTTTTCACAGCAACGGACTCACTCATAGCGCAGCGCCTCGGCAGGGTTCACGCGGCTCGCGCGCCAACTCGGGTAAATGGTGGCAACAAACGACAGCGCCAGCGAAATCAGCGCAATCGGCAAGATGTCGCTCTGCTGCGGGTCGCTCGGCATGCGGCTGATGAGGTAAATGTCTTGCGGCAAGAAGCTGGCGCCCAACGCGCGTTCCAGCGCGGGCACCAGGGTGTCGATGTTGAACGCCACGCCTAGGCCCAGCAGCAGGCCCAGCCCGGTGCCGATGATGCCCACCATGGCGCCCTGCACCATGAAGATGGCCATGATGCTCTGCGGGCTGGCGCCCAGCGTGCGCAAGATGGCAATGTCGGCGTGCTTGTCGGTCACCGTCATCACCAGCGTCGACACCAGGTTGAACGCCGCCACCGCCACGATGAGCGTGAGGATGATGAACATCATGCGTTTTTCGAGTTGCACCGCAGCAAACCAGGTGCGGTTCTGGCGTGTCCAGTCGCGCACCAGCAGACCTGGGTCAAGCTCGGATGCGATGGAAATAGCCACCTCACGTGCCGCGTGCAGGTCTTTGATCTTCACGCGCACGCCGGTGGCACCTTCCACGCGGAAGATGCGGGCTGCGTCTTCTATGTGCAGCAGCGCCAGCGCCGAGTCGTATTCAAAGTGGCCCGAGTCAAACACGCCCACCACCGTCATCTGCCGAATGCGCGGCAGCACGCCCGCGGGCGTCACCTGACCACTGGGCGCGATCAGCGTCACC
>JAUXXN010000148.1 GCA_030684755.1 Hydrogenophaga sp. | reverse complement strand
AACTGGCCAAGGTCGCGGGCGACACCTTTATCAGCTGCTACCCCAACGCCGGCCTGCCCAACCCCATGAGCGACACCGGTTTCGACGAGACCCCCGAAGTGACCAGCCGCCTGCTGCGCGAGTTCGCCGCCGAGGGGTTGGTGAATATTGTGGGTGGGTGTTGCGGAACAACGCCGCAGCACATTGGCGCGATCCATGAGGCGGTGGCGAGCCAGGCGCCTCGGGCGGTGTTTTACAAAGAGGCAGCTTGACGGTCTGATGTGCGCCTACCTGGTGAGAAGCAGGTAAATCGGCCAGCTTTTACCGTGCTCAATGCGCCTTATTTCTTCGCCGTGAATTTTGCGGCTTGAGCTGGAAACTTCTGAACCAGCCATTCCAGCGCGCTCAACTGGTCATCAACCGTTGCTCTGCGGATGTTGACCATCAGTTGTTTCCGGTCTGGGCGCATAGGCGTGATGTTTTGTGCGCCTTCGTTGCACACGCTGCAAAGAGCCCGAAGGTTCGCGTAATCGTCTGTGCCGCCTTTGGACTTGTCGACGATGTGGCCGATGTGCAGTCGGGTCTTTCGGCCAGAGGGGTCATAGGGGTGCACCTCACCGGCCACAGCGCCGCACATTTGGCATGTAAACCCATTTCGGTCCAATACGAAAGCCCGGGTTTCCTTTGACATTTCGCGAGCGAACGCGGGCTTGGGTTTTGCAGTTTCCAACAGGTATTCGCCTGGTTTCAGGTCGCTGCGGTCGTTGTGGGTCAGTATCTGGTAGCCCTCTTCGTCGCGCAATTCACGCACGCGTCTGGCCCACTCAGAAGAGCCGTTTCCCACCACTTTGAGTTCATCTGCGTCCAGCACGCGACCGATGTTCGCGAGGAAATGGGCGCGCAATTTTGCTTTGGCTCCCTCTCCTGTTTTTGCTTTTGTGACCATCAGGCTCTCCGCTTTATTTTGGCGTTGGCAGCCGATTCAAACGCTGCTGCAATTTGTTGCCCGACAGCTTGGGCTACGGGCGGCGGAAAGGCGTTGCCCACTTGCCGGTAGGCGGCGGTTTTCTTGCCGGACAACTCCCAGGTATCTGGAAAGCCTTGGATGCGTGCAGCCATGCGAATGGTCAGACGCGGATCACCTTCAAATCCAGGCAGTGGTGCGCTGTCTGCCAGCCCCCTTCCGTCCACTCCCAAGCCCGCCCAAGCTTTTCTGGCCCGGGTCGGTCCCAGGTCCGGCCCCCCGTGCTTTTTTGAACCACCCACCAATGTGGGGGCAATCGCTTGGGCACGGTCGCGCCAGGGTGCCGCACCTTCCCAGCCATTCGCTGCCATCAAGTCGTGCAGGCAATCCCCGACGGTGGGTGCCGCAACCATCTTGGGTTCTGGCCAACGGAAGTGGTCTGCGACGGACTTGTGCAGTGCCACCAAGATGGACCTTGGACGCAATTGCGGAACACCATAATCGCTGGCTTGCAGAAGCTTCCATTGCGCTTCGTAGCCCAGATCCTTCAGGCGGGTCAAAATGTTTTCGCGGTATGCCGCGAACCTAGGGTCGAGAAGGCCGCGAACGTTTTCCAGCATCAGCCCAAGCGGGCGGCATTCCTCTACCAGCCGAAGCGCCTCTGGGAATAGATCGCGCTCATCGTCGGCGCCCAGCTGCTTGCCAGCGTGCGAGAACGGCGGGCAGGGAACGCCGCCAGCCAGGAGTTCAATGCCCGACAGGTGAGCGGCCGAATACGTGCGAACGTCGCCTTCAATGACATTCCATGCGGGGCGGTTGCAGCGAAGGGTGGCGCAGGCTGCAGGCTCATACTCCACCAGGTCAAGATGCTCAAAGCCCGCTTGTTCAAGTCCAAGTGCCTGCCCCCCTGCACCAGCGCAAATTTCGATCGAATGCATGGTTGTAGTCTCTTGTTTGATTGCGAAACGGACAAAACACTGTAAGTATATTCAGCTGTCGAGGACTTCCAAATACACCATGATTTGAGAGGAGAGCAGATGCGGCAGGGCTATCGCCTTCTGGTTCAGCGGTCGGCATCTTTAGCAGCTGCGACCCCAACGCCGGAATGCCCAACTCTACGTGCGACACTGGCCGCGACGTCTGTCCGAAGTGAATATGCGCCTCGGGCGGTGTACAAAAAGGTGGCGTGAACTTGATACGCTCACGTCAGCCGTGTAATATGCTCATGTCATATTACAAAGGGGAAGGCCACCATGTCCACCACCGCCAAACTCTTTATGAGCGGCCGCAGTCAGGCCATCAGGCTGCCCGCCAAGTTGCGTCTGCAGGCGCAAGAAGTGCGTATTGAGCAGATCGGTCATGCACTCTGGATGCAGCCGCAAGTCGAGCCTGCTGCCGACATGGGCCAGTGGTTGCAAGCCTTTTACGCCAGCACGGAGCCACTGCCTGCCGACTTTCTGGCCGATCGGCAAGACCCGCCTGCGCAAGAGCGCGACTGGAGCTGAGCCTGCACCATGCGCCGCACGCTGGACACCAATATTTGCAGTTACATCTTGCGTCGCCATCCCGCCAGCATGGTTGAGCGCTTTGCCGCGCTCGATCGTCAGCAGCTCTGGCTGTCGGCCATCGTTGCGGCGGAATTGCGCTTTGGAGCGGCCAAGCTGGCGTCACCCAAGTTCAGCGCGGCGGTGGAAAGCTGGCTGGCGGGGTTTGACGTGCAGCCTTGGCCGGTAGAAGCCGCACACCACTATGCGCAATTGCGCGCCGCGCTGGAGCGCGCAGGCAAACCCGTGGGCGGCATGGATATGCTGATCGCAGCCCATGCTCTGGCGCAAGACAGCGTGGTGATCACCAACAACGCCCGAGAGTTTCACCGGGTGCCCGGACTGGCGGTGGAGGAATGGGCGCTGTAACCGCCCGCCTGTTCGTGTCCTTCACTCCCCCACCCGGGCCCCCAAATACAGCCACCCATCCGTGCGTGCTGCGTTCATGGCCAGCACAAACAGCTCGCCACTCGCCGTGCTGAAGTGGGCAATGCCCGAGACGGTGGTGCCGTGGCCCAGGGCGCAGCCGCTGCCGGCAAATTGCAGCGCCATGTTGAACACGTTCTTGCCACCGGGGCGCGGTGTGGCGGTGCCGCTGGCGGTGCAGCCGTGGTCGGAAGACAGCGCCACAGCGCCGGACGCCTCCACGCGCAGGCCCATGCTGTGTACGGGGCTGAGGCTGCTCAGTCCTTCGCCGCTGAAGCCACCCGCCAGCTCGCTCAGGCGGGCCGCCTGGTCGTAGCCCGCCACGTAACGGCCGCTGAAACCCACACCCTGCGAGGTGGTGATGCTGATGGCCTGGCGCGGCACGTAGGTGCCAGTGAAGCTGGTCGCACCCACGGTGCGCGATGGGATGTCGAACGCCTGGCCGGTGCCGTGCAGCACGCCCTGGCTGGAACGGGTGCTGCCATGAAAGGCGCCGAGGATGGTGCCATCAAGATCGTAAATGCCCCAAGTGTCGCCATTGTCTAAAACACCCCACTTGACGTGGACGCCGCTGGGCGTGGTGGCGACCCAAAAACCCTCTGCGCTGTCGCCTGTGTTGGAGGCCGCCTCCTCGCGGCTGGCGGCTGCTGCGGCGCCCAGGCACAAGGCTGTGGTGAGTGCGAGGAGGGTGAGGGGCTTGAACATGGGGTAGGGAGGCTAACCTGATTTTCGCTCTGCCTTCCTGCATGAGGTGGTGAGGGTCCGGTTGTCGCACTGTCAGTCAAAATCTGAAGGTTGTTCAGTTTACGAGCCCGTGAGTCGAATCCATAATGAAAAGTTCCCGTCAAGGGGAGTAACCAACTTACCGCTGGGCGCAACGCCTTATCTGGTGGGTGGGGTTTTCGTCAACACGTGGCCTGTTTCAATGTGATCAGGCTGCCGGAAACCCCGGGCCGAGCGCCATGCCCGGTTCAGGCCAGACCTTGGAGGGTGTTTGTTCTTCAACACCATCTTTCAAGGTAGTTCTATGGAATCCATCGCGCCGCTGTGTATCTGGGGCGTTTTCGTCGCTTTCGTGCTCGTTGCACTGTTTGTCGACTTTGTCGTGCTATCCAAGCAGGGCGCACACGAGGTTGGCGTC
>JAUXXN010000146.1 GCA_030684755.1 Hydrogenophaga sp. | reverse complement strand
AGCGCCAGCAGGGCTTCTTCGCTTGCGCCGTACACGATGCGTCCGATGTTGGCCCAGTAGATGGTGCCGGTGCACATGGCGCAGGGCTCGAAGGTGGTGACCAGCGTGCAGCGCGCCAAATACTCGCCCGGCCAGTTGTTGGCCGCCGTGCGTGCCAGCGTGGATTCGGCGTGGTTCACGGTGTCGATGTTGCCTTGCTCGGCCAACACCGTATCACCGTCGGGCGCTACCAGCAGCGCACCAAACGGGTGGCGCCCCATGCCTGCGGCGCGTTGGGCCACTGCGTTGGCATGCCGAAGATGGCGGATGACTTGATCGGGGTTCATTCGGCTCTGCGGTGTGCCCAGCCGGTGGTGTGCTTTTCCACGTAGCTGAACAGCTCGTACATGGCCATGGCCATGGCGCCCACCACCAGCAGGCCGCTGAAGGCCAGGCCCATTTGCATGGAGCTGCCGGCGGAAATCAGCAGGTAGCCGATGCCTTCGTTGGACGCGGTCATTTCAGACACCGTGGTGCCGACAAACGCCAGCGTGATGGCGACTTTGAGCGAGCCGAAGAAGTACGGCATGGAGCGCGGCAGGCCCACCTTGGTCAGCACGTCCCAGCGTTTCGCGCCCAGCACGCGCAACACGTCTTCCAGCTCGGGCTCCAGCGTGGCCAAGCCGGTGGCGATGTTGACCATGATGGGGAAGAAGCTGATCAGGAAGGCGGTGAGAATGGCCGGGCCGACACCGATGCCGAACCACACCACCAAAATCGGCACAAAGGCGGCTTTGGGCAGGGCGTTGAAGGCGGTCATGAGCGGGTACACGGCGGCATAAGCCAGGCGCGAACTGCCGATGAGAAAACCCAGCAGCACACCCACCACAATGGCAATACCAAAGCCGGCCATGGTCACCCAATAGGTGCGCCAAGCGTGGCCCAGAATGGTGGTTTTGTGTTCCAGCGTTTGTTCCCAGATGCGCGAGGGGCTGGGGAAAATGAATTCCGAGACGCCAAACCCGCGCGTGATCAGCTCCCAGACCGCAACAATTGCGATCAGCAGAACCAGCGGCGACCAACGTTCCATTTGCTTCTTGTTCATGGTGTGTTTCTCACGGGTTGGTCACTGGTTGATGGTGGCGCCAGCTTTGCGCATGGCGCCAATGTGGCCGCGCAGCTCGTGCACGATGTCGGTGAAGTGCGGCGTGTAGGTCACTTCCAGGTCGCGGGTGCGCGGGATGTCAATCTCGCGTTTCACCACAAACCGCCCCGGACTGCGGCTCATGCAGTACACCGTATCGGCCAGAAACACACTTTCGCGCAGGTCGTGTGTCACCAAAATGACGTTGAATTTTTGCGCTTCCCACAGGTCGCGCAAGGTGCACCACAGCTCTTCGCGGGTGAACGCATCCAGCGCACCAAAGGGCTCGTCGAGCAGCAGCATTTTGGGTTCGTGAATGAGGGCGCGGCAAATGCTGGCGCGCTGTTGCATGCCGCCCGAGAGTTCCCACGGAAACTTTTTCTCCATGCCGCCCAGCCCTACGCTGGTGAGCAGCTTGCTGGCACGTTCTTCAAACTCTTTGCGCCGGTCTTTGAACTGGCTGCGAAAGGGTTCCACGATTTCCAGCGGCAACAGCACGTTGTCCAAGGTGGTGCGCCAAGGCAGCAGCGAGGGCGCCTGAAACGCCATGCCTGAAATTTTCAGCGGCCCGGTCACCGGTTGGCCATCAATAATGATCTTGCCTCGGCTGGGCATGCGCAGCCCGGTGGTGAGCTTCATGAAGGTGGACTTGCCACAACCCGAAGGACCGACGATGGCGATGAACTCACCCTGTCGCACTTTGAGGTTGATGTCTTCAACCGCAAAGATGTTTTTGGCCAACAACTCTTCGTTGTAAGCCAGCCAAACCTGGTCGAATTCAACAAAAGGCTTGTCGCTGGGGGTTGGGGTGTCTTGCATGAAAAAGGTCCTGAAAAAAAGACCAGCGCTCGCGTCAGGGAGGCTGGCCCAGGCCAGAGGAAAAGTGTCTTGTTCAGTCGTTATTTTTTGGCTGGCGGCAAGACATTCAACTCAGCGGCCGAGGGCAGCATGGAGCCGTCCCACACCGCCGTTGGGTTGATGCGCGTCTTGGTGCCGTAAGCGTCAGACACCTGCGAAGCCATCAACGAAAGACGACCTGGGTTGATTTGGCCGAAACCTTCCTTGCGAGCGTCTGGGCTGGCCACCACAGAATCAATGGCCAGCACAAGGCGGCGCGTTTCCAGTGGCACGTTGATGATGCCGTCACGGGCCTTCACGGTTTCAATGCCAGCGGCTGGGTTCAGCATCACCTCTTTGGCGCCTTTGGCAAAGGCGGTCAAAAACGCTTTCACAGCCGCCGGGTTTTCTTTGATCAGCTTGGGGCTGGCGATGATGGCGTTGCCGTAGAGTTTCACGCCGTTGTCGGCGTACGGCATCATCACGACGTCTTCGGCCTTTACGCCGCGCGCTTCCAGGTTCAACAACGAGGTGAATCCAAAACCGGTGATGGCGTCGATGTCGCCGCGCACCAACATGGTTTCGCGCAGCGGTGGGTCCATGGAAGTCCAAGTCACGTTGCTCACGTTGTTGGCTTTTTGGAAGATGGGAAACGCCTTCCGGCCCGCATCAAACACCGGTGCGCCCAGTTTTTTGCCGCTCAAGTCGGCGGGCTTGGCAATGCCGCTTTTCTTCAAGGCCAGCACCGCAGCGGGCGTGTTGTTGTAGACCATCATCACGGCCACCGGCTTGTTGGGGGCGTCCGGGTTGTTGGCGTGGAATTCCATCAGCGCAGCCATGTCGGCAAAACCCAGGTCGTAGGTGCCCGAGGCCACGCGGGTGACGGTACCGCCCGATCCGTTGCCTGAATCGATGGTCACGTCCAGACCAGCGGCCTTGAAATAGCCCTTGGCTGCGGGTTGCAGGAACAAGGCGGCAGGACCTTCAAAGCGCCAGTCAAGCTGGAACTTCAAGGCCGTTTGTGCGTGGGCTCCACCGAAAGCGGCAGCGGCGGCCAGGGCGGCGGTGGTTTTCAAGAAATGGCGCTTGTTCATGGAGTCTCCAGTGGGCTGAGAAGGTTGGGCCGCCGTTCGGGCGGTTTCATGGGTTCATTGCTCTGAGCAATATCAGTGCCAGCTTGTTTATATAAGCCTGCAGTTCATATTTGCGCTCTATAGGTTTGAGCACAATATGTGTATACACATTGTTCGGTACTCCCTTATTCACGTCATCATGGGTAACCCTGAATGGTGCATTTTTCTCTCTTTGAATCCTTCTCTGCACCATTTTGGGGTCTGTACGTTTGTGCAGACCCCAATAA
>JAUXXN010000144.1 GCA_030684755.1 Hydrogenophaga sp. | reverse complement strand
CAGTTTAGAGCACAAGCCACGGTCAAAGAACCTGCAAAAGTAGCAGAGTTAAAAGGCTTTTTCTTGCACCCAGGTATTTATCCCATTCATGAAAAAATGCGGTTTTTAGACCTGCTGCGCATCAGTGGTGGAATCCAGGTTGGTGTGGACAAACGTTACAGCATACTTGTTCGGCGTTCTGAAGCAGGTAAGTCTGAGTTGATGCATTTGCGTATTGAAAGCGCACTAAAAAACCCTGAAGGTGATCACAACCCAATGATTATGGGTAATGACAGAGTTTATGTTTTTGATGCGCAAATAGACCGTTCACAGTTGTTGCGAAGTGAAATAGAGCAACTGAAAAAGGAAGCGCGTTATGGTGAACCCGCACCTATTGTGCAAGTCAGCGGAAGGGCTGTGAAGCCTGGAACTTACCCATTGACGCCTGGCATGCGTGCCGAAGATCTTTTGGAGGCCGCAGGGGGATTGCTTGAAGAGGCTTATGGAAAAACAGCTTCGTTATCGCGCCGAACACAGTTGCTCAATGAACAAAATCGCCAAGATCACTTTGAAATAAATCTCTTTGATGATCGTCCGATGTTGGAAAACCGTCAAGTTTTGCTGGCACCAAGTGACCACCTGGTGATTCGAGGAAAACCAGAATATATCGATGGGCCCAAGTTTGCAACAGTTTCTGGTGAAGTTCGTTTTCCCGGTACGTATCCGATTGATAGGCGCGAAACTCTTTGTAGCGTCATTCGGCGAGCTGGTGGGTTCACTCGAGATGCCTACGTGTTTGGCACTGTTTTCACGCGTGAAAGCATACGGATAAAAGAGCAGGCAGCACTGGACAAGATATTGGATCAATTTGATACCTTGTTGGCCGAGGTTCATACATCTTCGACATTTGACAATGACAAGAAGTTGCCGGTAAACAAGGCTGCCAATGAAGTGAACGCCGTGATTCGGACGCTGAAAACACCCAAAGCCGAAGGTCGAATGGTTATTGATGCCAAGGCAGCTACAGAAAAATGCGACGAAACTTCCGATGTCGTGCTGGAGTCGGGTGATCGCGTCATGGTGCCTAAGTACACCGATGAAGTTACGGTGGTGGGTCAAGTGTATCAGCCCACCTCGCACAAATTTCGACCTGATCGTGCTGCGTTGGACTACATCAACTTGAGCGGGGGAGCGAAAGAATTGGCTGTGAGGGAGCACGCGTTTGTTGTGCAGGCCAATGGTGAGGTGATGTCTGTGCGGAGTTCTATGAGCAGTTGGACTTGGTTGCTAGGACCCAGCAATGTCAAGGTCACACCCGGTGCCACGGTGGTGGTACCCCTCAGCGTTGACCGAATCAATGGCCGTGAATTTACGCAGTCGTGGATAGACATGCTCTACAAAGCGGCTGTGTCGGCTGCAAGTTTGGCTTTCATCTTTCAATGACCAACGATATCCAGCCTATAGTTACCCAGGCGTCTAGCAACGACACTGGGTTGATGGACAAAGATACCGTATCCCGTTTGCCAGGGGGAATCGATCAAGAGGTGGATTTGCTTGAGTACCTGCACGCAGTACTTAGGCGAAAGTACAGCTTGACCGCTGTTGCTTTTCTGGGTGCCATGGTGATGTTTGCGATGACCTTTTCGCAAAGCAACATCTATTTCGCTACCGCAGTATTGGCCATCAATATTGACGACAAGCCCGGGGGTGTAGCCCCGAAAGAGTACCGCAGTGGCGACACCTTAGGTTTGCTTGAGCGGGACTTCGTGATCAACAGCGCGGCTGCCAATGAAAGAGAACGCATCATGGCTCGCATGCGTTCAGCGCGGTTCAGTGAACTGTTCATCACAGAAAATAATTTACTTCCGTATATTTTTTTCAAACAGTGGGATGCTACTAATCAGAAATGGAAAGAAGATTTTCGGCCGGATATAAGGGTGGCAATTAAAGCATTTAACGATGGCATGCGTGGAATTCAGTATGATGAAAAGTCAGGCCTTTTGTTGGTGAGCTTTAAAACAAGAGATCCAGTTTTTTCTGCTGAATTAGCGAATAAATTTGTTTTGCGTTTTAACTTATATGCCAGAGGGTTAGCGCTGGATGAGTTGGCTGACCGTCGAAGTTATCTGGAAACACGTTTGCGAGAAATCCAGAATTTAGAGTTGCAGCGGTCAATCTTTAGGCTTTTGGAAACTCAATTGGCGGCAGAAACGTTGATCAATGCTCGAAAATCTTTCCCTTTAGAGGAAATTCAACCTGCGGTTCCGCCGCTACTTAAAATGAAACCCAAACGGTTGTTTACAGCCGCTTTGTCTTTTGTGGGTTTCATGTTTTTAGGTTTGACATTGATTATTGGATCTGTTTTATACAAGAAGATCAGCCAAGGCTTGGGTGCTTATGCTGCAAAAGTCAACCCGGCCAATTTGCCCAAAATTGAGCCAAGAAGTCAAGGTATCTTGGACAGGTTTCGACGTAAAAAAGACAGTAAAACCGACGCTGCAAATGAGTGGGTAGATTAGTATGAGCAAGCTTTAGCATCTCGATAAAATGAAAATCCCTGGTAAGATTGTTCAATTGTTTTGGTCGCTGGTTAACAGGGGCGGAGGCATGGTGCTCCAATTCGGGAGCGTTTGGTTGATTGCCCAGACGGTAGGGATTGCTGGCGTTGGATTTTATTCTTTTTATACAGCCTGGATGGTTGTATTGGCAGCTCTGTCTGGATTTGGCTCGGCAACGTATACCATTCGAACGGTTTCTGTATTGGCTAAAAAAGGTGATTTTTCGGGCATACGAGAGTACCTGCGAAAAATTGCGATTCTGCTGGTGGGTACTGGGTTCTTGGTTGTTCTGTTGATCTGGTTGTTGGGAAAACCTTTCACTGCTTGGTGGGGTTTTGATAGGATATTGATTGATCAGATTGTTTGGGCTTCATTCGGTGCCATCGCTTTTATGCTGATGCGTCTGATGTCTGAAACACTTAAGGCACTTGACTTGCTGAACACGGCCATGGCCATTGAAAGCATGTTGATTCCTTTCCTGCTCATAGCGTTGTGTGCGGGTGCCTTGCTACAAGATGCTTCTTTGACGGTGGAAGTTGTGATTGGCAGTCACATCGCCTTTGTGTTGTTGGGTTCTTTGATCATGTTGGGGTATGTGATAAAAGCAACACGGATTCAAAACCCTCTCAATACACCCAAGACAGACATTTCTCTTTGGAACAAAAGCATGCTTCCTATGTGGGGCAGTTCATTGCTGGGCATGCTTTTTTTGAACATGCCCTTGTTGTTGTTGCCAAGTTTTGCCAGCCCTGAGGAAATGGGCTTGTTTGCCATTGCCTACCGTTTTGTCAATATATGCATAACTTTGTTGATGGTGATCAGCGGTATTTATGGACCCCGTTTTGCAAAGGAGTACGCAGATTACGATTCTGCTGCGCTGATACTTAGCCTGAAGCAAACGCGGTGGTTTTCAATGGCACTGTACGCACCGCTTTTTGTTGGTTTTATTGCCGCACCTGAATGGGTGATGGGTCTTTTTGGGGAAGGTTTTAGAAGCGGTGGAAACATTCTGTTGGCTATGGCTATGGGTCAGTTGGTATACGCGTCTACAGGCTTGGCTGGATTGATGATGAACATGATTCACCGAGAGCGTGAAGAGTTTTGGATCACATTGGTTGCCACGGTGTTGATGGTGGTGCTGATGGCTGGATTTGGGAGTCAGCTTTCTGTTTTGGGCATTGCCATTGGATTCGGCGTGGGACTTGGTTTAAAAAATATTATGTCTTGGTGGATGGTTAACCAATACCTGGATTCAATGAAAACTTCTACAGGCCATGTAAATGGGTAACGGTTAGTTAATGAAAAGGAATACGATGGCTAAAACTTACCATTTGGTGGGTGCATTTGATCGCCACAATTACGGCGACATTCTCTTCCCACTGGTGCACACCGAGCAGCTCTTGGCGAACGGTATTTCCCGGGATCAAATTCGGTATGTCGCCATCACAGCCGCCGATTTAACCCAAGACGGTGGCTATGCAACCAAGAGCGTAAAAGAGTTGCTGAGTTCACCTCTGAACCAAGATGACGTTGTCGTGATGTGCGGCGGTGACATCCTCTCAGCGGATTGGATGCTGATGGTGGCACATTTGCATTCCACTGTTTTTCTAAAAGCTGCTCGGGTGGCTCGGCGCTTGTTGGGCGTTGTGCGCACCAATGACATGGCTCGATGGTTGTTGGGTGAAAAAAATGCGTTCCCTTACGTGATATCCAAAAATGATTGTGAAGCCTCGGTTTTTTTCACAGCCGTTGGAGGTGCGGGGTTCAAATCGGATTTGCATGTACAGCGTGTGGCTGCCGAGCTGAAGCAGACCGATGGCGTTTCTGTAAGAGACAAGGAAATCCAACAACTCTTGGGCAAAGCCGGTGTTTCTGCTGCGCTTGTTCCTGACACAGCACTCATCATGTCTGAGTTCTTCACTCCTGATGTACTCAGGGCTCGCCAGTGGAAAACCAAACTCAAGGTACACGGTGCTTTTGACGAAAATAGATACTTCAGTTTTCAGGGCGCCAAGCGCTTGCTGGAAGGTCATCTGGACGAACTGACATCAGAAATCATCAAGACCTACCAGTTGACGGGGCTTGCGCCTATGTTTGTGCCGATTGGCCGCGCCCCCGACCATGAAGACCATGTTGTTTTGGAAGCGTTGTACCGGCGTACTGTGGCGGCAAATATTCCGTGCGCCTACCAAGACAGTGAACATATTCTGGACATCATGACCAGCCTGGCGTTAGCGCGAACCTATGTGGGAACCAGTTTGCACGGTGCAATCACGACCTATTCTTTCGGGCACAAGCCTACTGCGTTGTTTTGCAATGAGGTGAAAAAACTCAAAGATTTTCTGAATTCGTGGCTAATGCCTGGGGATTATGCGCTGCACGAAACAGCCCAGTTCGCAGACCGAGTGCATCAATTGATTCGGTCTGATTTCAATATCCAGGGTCTGATTGCTTTGAAGGAGCACAAGACGGCTGTAAAAAATGAGCTAAAGCTGTATGTGTGATGGCTAATTCGTGGTTTCAAGTGTATTGAATTAATTTCAAGAGAGCAGTTCAGTCTTTCATTGTGATCGGTGCTTGAGCAAGCTTGTGTCGCCATATGGATGTCAAGGCTATTCCAAATGCGCCGGCTGTGATTCCTGGAATGTAGGTGAATGCTGGCGTTAGTAGAATATTGAGTGTGAATGCGAGATATACAATCAGAAGTGAAAAAATCACAGGATTGATTTTTCCGTAGGTTTTCTTGATCATCCAGTTGGTGACGATCATTCGCTTGATAAGAAAGATGCTGAATGCAATGTAAACCACAGCACCTACTGCGCCATATTTGAAAAGAATTCCAATCAATCCAAGGTCAGCCGAAAAGAATTTGTACCAAAAAATGTTTTGCTCGGTCAAGGTGGAGTTGCTTTGTTGACCGAATCCAAACAAGGGTGTGTTTAGAAACGATTCCCAAGCAATCATGCCTGATTTGTAGCGTACTCCATCGGTTTCAGGATCTAACTTGGACAAATGTTCAACAGCAGAACTAACGCCAACAGTTACGGCGATAATGAGAGCGGGTAACACCAGAAATAAGAGTCCAATACGTACTTTTTTCGCAAATAGAAAATGGTAGGCCAACGTAGCTGCAATGAGCGATGCGGCCATGGAACGTTGTGAAACCAATATCCAGACGTAACCCAGAAGCACCGTCATCAATATCCACTTGACTTTGTTGGTCATACCTTGAGACATGAATATGAACATGGGTGCCAAGACGGACAACAGATAGAAGGCAAAACTCGGCGTTTTCAGCCGGTAGCCACGCCAGGGGTCAAAAGTCACCAGTCCTGCTATTGCATGGTTGGTTGAGAAATAGGCGGCTCTCAGATCCATCCTAAAGTAGTGAAAGATATAGCTGATCATCAACGCAACCAGCGTTACCAGAAAAATTTTTTCAATACGTTCCACCTCGAATCCTAGGCGGTACAAGAAGTACAACGCTGGGCACAACAAAGCGATCAAAAATTCACGCGAGGCAAAAAGGCTTGGAACGATGGAGACGCCTGCATTGGCTGAGAACCGCTGCGCAGGTAGAACAAAAGTGTAAGCTAAAAAAAAGAGGGTCGCAAAGACCCACCATGACCACCGTAAATCGGTACTTTTAATGGTAAAAGCCGTCATGACGGCGCCGTATACAAACAGCGCCATGGCGCACAGAATCCCGATTTCCTGTACCCGGTTGGCCAAAAAATAACGACCGCCTTGGAATCCTGTGTAGAGCGCTATGAATATGGCAATCGAAATCGCCGTCTTGAGCGTAATACGCATGTTGATGGGCTATTTTTTCCGCGCCAATCCCAGCAGAGCTCTGAAAATTGTCCACCCATTCTGGGGGAATCCTTGCTTCATTCGATTTAAAGCTTGCGCTAACGAAAATACATAAACCACAGGCAAGCGCCAAGGGAAAAATCGGCGCATGAACCGAACCTTGCTGCGGGTCATGAAGTACTCGGCTAAAAGCGAGGGTGCTCGGTGAATGGTTTTGGAGCCAATGCTGCTGCCTTCTTTGTGGTAAACCACCGATCCTGGAGCGTAGGTCAACCCGTAGCGCTGTCCCGCTCGCATGGTCCAGTCAATTTCTTCGTAATAGAGGAAATAGCTTTCCTCCATCAGACCTACGTCGTGCAAGTACGTAATAGGCAGCAACCAGGTGCATCCGGTGATGTTATGCAAAGACTGGGCCACTTGTGCGTGGTCAACAGGTTCGCTACGGTGTTTGAAACGGCCCAATGTCTGGCTCGCAATGCCCGTTCGTTCGTTGAACTGAGAGCCTCCAAGCGCCTGTATCACCTCGGGATCGCTGTAGAAGCAGACCAGACTGCCGCTGGTGAAGGGGCGGCCTGTTTGGGCTTGCGAGATGCACTGTTCAACCAATGTGGACAAGGCATCAGGCTCGACCACGGTGTCGTTGTTCAGCAACCAGACATACGCTGCATCGCCTTGTTGGAGAACGAAGCGCAAACCAACGTTGTTGCCACCCGCAAACCCCAGATTACCCCCGGTTTGAATCAGGATCAGAGGTTCTTGCAAAGGGGAAAGGCGTGATGCCTCGGCATCTGGGCGAGAAAGCTCAGCGTAAGAGACGGGTTTGGGTATGTTGGGGAAGGAAAGCCGTCGTAAAGGGTTTTTCTCATCGATCAAGACGGGGGCTTGGCCATCGGCCCAGGCACGGATGTGGGTCAGCGAATCGTCGCTAGAGTCGTTGTCGCACACCACCACTTGGACATGCCCGTAATCCAGGCGGCACACAGACTCCAGACACTCGACGGTGTCTTTCCATCCGTTCCAGTTCAGGATGACGATATAGACCTTCGGTGGGTTCTCGGCGTTTTTCACGCAGTGCGCTGGTGTCATGTCTTTTGTAGTTGGGTGTTGATCTGGTCGACCATATAACCCAGAACCTTTTTCCAGGTGTACTTTTCTCGGACAAGCGCTCTGGATTGGGTCTCAATTCGCAACCAATCCGATTCGTTTTCCATGAGGTGGAGGATGGAGCGTGCCATGTCTTCAGCGGTTTCTGTGATGGACAAGTGTTCCATGTGTTGGGCCGCCAAACCTTCGGCGCCCACTGGGGTGGTGATGGTGGGCAACCCCCGGCACATGGCGTTGAGGACTTTAACTTTGATGCCTGAACCAAAACGCAAAGGTGCCAGGAACAGCCGCGAGACTTGAAACAGCGGTTCCAAGTCTTCAACAAACCCGGTGAACTGGATGCGTGGGTCGTGTGCCGCAGCTTGGGTCAGTCTGATGTCCGGTTTGCTGCCCACCACTTGCATCTGGGTATCGGGTTGCTTGGCCACAACCAGCGGCCACACTTTGTCAAAAAACCACAATAATCCGTCTACATTGGCTTCCCAATTCAGTGTTCCTATGTAGAGCAACGTTTTTTGGGTGTCCTTAAACAGGATGGAAGGCAGTGCCAACTGGGAATCATCGCCCAAGTGGTAAGTTTCCCGGCATTTTTTGCGCTCGGCACCCGCGTCAACCAGCGAGTCGATGTCGTTGGGCGACGCGAATACGAGATTGGCACGCTGGCAAAGTTGAACTTCTGCTGATTTGACGCGTTTTCCCTCAAGCCAAGTGACGAGTCGATACAGCAGGTTGGCGTCGGATTGGGCGTAACGTTCCCACATGAGGTATGTGGCATTGTGGGCGTGGAAAATTACCTGGCCGGAAAAGTTCTCTGGCAGGTATTGCCCAGATTCGTAATGGTCTAACAAGATCACATCGTATTCGTGGGCAATGGAAGCGATTTGTTTTTTCAGCGCCACAGACCGCGAGCGAAAGACATTGATGGGTATGCCCTGCAAGTAACTCTGCGCCAATGTTTTCCCGCTTCTCGGTATTTCAACGGCGTCGTGCAGGAAATGTCTGAGCTGAATTTGAGACACCATGGTCTGAATTTCTTTGGTACCATACTTGACTGGGCAGGCCAATCCGACGTCAAAGTGTTGGCTCAAAAATTTCAGCATGTTCCAGCTTTTCATTCTGCCTCCGCTGCTGGGTGGGTAGGGCAGTTCGATTGTGATCATCAACAGCTTGGACATGGATACCCCTGTGGTTGCAGGTTAGATTTATAAACAGAGCGCTTGAGCGCAGATGACGATGAGAAGACTGATTGTTGCGTTGGGCTATGTTTTCATGCTCGGCCCTCCCCATGCCATACGCATTCATACCGAAGCCCAAGGGACTGGGGGGGAGCTCGATGGCGTGCCACTGTGGATGGCTGTTGCCGCAGAATTCATAGCCCGCTCTGGCATGTTTCTGGTGATTTCTTGGATGTTTCAAGTGGCGCTGTCCAACGAAGAATTTCGCCGTTTTCAGGTGTTTAACTTGTTGATCGCGGTGTATGTGTCGGGTGCTATACACACACTCATTCACGTATATTGTTTTGGTTTGAAGTGGGGACGCTGGTCGAACGCCCGGGTGCACAGAACCTACAGACTGGGGCGAAATTTGGTTTACTCGGTCATTCCTGCTTTTCCAGCTGCTGGATTGGTTTTGATTTGGCAGGAATTCAATCAAATTCCCCTTTTTCAGGGGCAATGGGTTGAGTGGGTGTTTCTTGGCGTTTGGTCTGCGGTCGCCGTCTTGGGTTTGTTGCAGGCATTCGTGGTCAAACGAACGCCGCATGGTGTTGAGGGAGCTATGGCACCAGTGCAGGGTACCAAGTCTGACAACACCGTTCGTTCTGACAAGACACCTCATTGATTCAACCGATTTGTCAACAAGCACATCAACAAGCACGTCAACAGGGCTGTCAAAATAACCGTGTTTGAATCGCATGGTTTTAAGTGGCTGGCGTCAAAGGGAACTGGGTATCAACCAGGGATCTGTTTGATTTCAACACGCCGGTTGGTTGCGCGACCTTCTTCGGTATCGTTGGATGAAGCGGGAAAACGAAGTCCGTGCCAACCGAGAACCACATGTGCTTCAGGGATTCCCAATTGCACCAACCATTGCCTGACTGTTTCAGCGCGTCGTTTCGAGAGCGCTAAGTTGTAAGCTGCCGTTTGGTTGCTGTCGGTGTGACCTGTGACTTCCAGGCGTCCTGGTTGACCCAAAGTCAGGTTTGATGCGAATGATTTCAGGCGCTCAAGCTCATTTGGGTTGAGGATGTCGCGGTCGTTGTCAAAATAAACCGTGAGCGCTGGTGGCGCTAAGGTCTTTGCAGCAGCTGGGGCCGGAGCAATCAAACTTAAAGGATTCGGCAGGGGCTGACTGGTGACTTGTGTCCATTGGGTTGGCGACCAAGCGTTTGACAGAGAATGGGTTGCTCGTTGGGTAGGTGTTTGGGGTTCGGCGTGCGAGAAAATGATCGCGTCCGACTGAGGCGCTGAGACTGTTTTGTTCCAGAGCGTGTTCAAGCTAGAACAAGCGGGTAAAAAACTCACGGTGACCAGCGACACGAAGAGCTTTTGCCAAAGAGCCAAAGGACGTTGCATGGGGTTGTTGTAAGTTGAGGTATTTGACCGTTTCAGTATAGAGCAGCCCATCTCTTGGGTTGACGGCTTGGATCCGTGTAAGCCGAAATTCGGTTACTTCACCGCAAGTCAACGTGTTCCAGCAAGCCAGGTTCAACTACCTTGGGCTTGCAGCCAGAAAACGGCACTGCCTCTGAACGCGGGCAGGTGGATGTTGAGGCCGCCGTCCGTACGGGTTTTGCCTTCAATGGACACAGGTGTCAGCGCATCGGTTTGCAAAAAATGTCCTCGCCAAGCGTGCGAATGCTTGGGCTGCGCCGCGCGGTTGGAGTGCCATACAAAGGTGGTTGCTGGTATGAGTTCGCCTTCGCCACCGATCAGACCCGGTCGGCGCAACCAAGTCACGAGGCATTTACCGTTGTCGCGTAACCAGCATTCAAGTCCGAGCGTTGGCATGGCCGTTTCGTCTTCAGGGCAGGCCGCCGCAGGGGGTGGCACGGTGCGACCTGGGGGCAATTGGCGCAGGGGCATGCCGCTCGATTGCCAGGTGTTCAAGGCTTTTTGAAAAGGGCTTAACCAGTGCCATTGTTGCTGTGCCTCCAGAAAATGGTCCCACCACCAATACAGTGCGGTGGATGCATAACCCAGCATGAAGGGCGCCCACAGCCCATCGTGGAATTGACGCCGATGGAGCGCCTGTTCAGCAAGATCTTGGGTCGGCTGTTTGCTGCGGGCACCCAGCTCTCCTGGGACGATCGGACGGTGGTAGCCACGCTGTCGCCAGATTTCTGCGGTTTGTTGGTACCGCGCCCCCAAGTCGTTGGGTGTGTAGTCGTGTTGGTGGGCGTAGTCCAGGCCCGCTTGGTTCCACATGTGCGATGGCCCCGCATCGGCCCAACTGCTGGTTTGCAGCCTGCGGTAGGGGTCATAACGGTGCATGGTGTGCGACATGCGCTGCAGCCAGTGCAATAACGCACCAGGCGCGTGGGGTACCCAGGTCACTTCGTTCCACCATTCCCAGCTGTGCAAAGCGGGGCAATGGCTCCACCGGGCGGCGATGTAGCGAACCCGGTTTTCAAAGCACGCTATGGCTGCTTCATCGGTGAAGAAGTCCTGTGGATGTTCAATGGGCCCACCGTTACGGCGGTTGTAGGGGTTTTGCGCCCATTCGGAATCGGTCTTGAGACTGAAGGCGCCATGGTTGAGCAGACACAAAATCACCCGCACACCGCGCGCTTGTGCCATGGACAACACCTGATCCAATTGTCGGGCCTGGATTTGTCGGTTGTGGTAATTGCCCAGTCCGGTGTCTTGCCATTCGATACCAAAACACCAACTGCTCATCCAGATGCGCACGAGGTTGCCGCCAGCCTTTGCAAAGTTGTCCAGCCAGACGCGGTAGCGTTGCAAGACGTTGCCAGTGGCCCAAGCCAGGTTCACGCCGATGGGGAAAAAAAACCGACCGTGCTGATCGGTAAAGTAACCTGGGTGGTGGGTGTCCACCCCTATTTGGGGCAAGGTGTCTACCTCGGCCACTGTGAAATACACGGGCTGACCCAAGCGAGAAACGGTTTCATCACCCACGACCAACCACGCATCCATTCGAAACTGTCCCTTGAGCGTGGGTATGTAGCGCGCCACCCAGCCGCTGAAGTTTGACCATTCGGCCCAAAAACCCTCGGTCAAAACGACCGAACCGGTGGGGTCCGTCCAAGCCAAGCGCACGCGCAACTGGTCTGGCTGGTAGACCGCCGAACAGGGAGATTCGGCGCTGACGTTCAGCAACCATTCGTGGTGTTCGCCGGGGAGGCGTTGGGATGCCTGCCAAAGCAGCGTTGACGTGCACTGGACCCACTCCCGGATTTGCTTCGGGGCGAGTGGGGCAACCTGCCATGCGTGTTGGTCTGGCTGGGCGTGGGCTGCGCTGGTTGCCCATGTGGCTGCCGCAAAGCTGAGGATGTTCCGACGGTTCATGGAATGGCAAAGGTAACTTTGGGCTGTTGATCGATTCACCAGAGCCGAAGCGTTGGACAGAGACTAAGATGCATGGCTGAAAGCGCGCGCGATGTGTTTTTCAGGCGGAACTTGACAACTGAGGGTTATTCCGCTCCACTTTAGAAGCAAGCAACCAAACACTTATTCGCACGAAGTTAAAATAACAACGTCTGACGTAAGATGTTTGAGCTTGTATTTTTAACGTTGATTTACTCAAGAGCCTTGGTGGTTTATGCAAGGAAAAATTTCGATGGCTACGCTGGATATCCCGGTGTCCTTGGATCACCTGGCGGACGTTCGTCAATTTGTGACTGTGCATGCAGACTCGGCGGGCTTGAACGAGGGGCAGGTAGATCGTTTGGAACTGGCCGTGGTCGAGTCCGTGACCAACGTCATCAGGCACGCAATTGGCATGCTTCCAGGCGCCAGCATCACATTGGATGTGTCACGCGACACCCAAGCCTTCTGGTGCACGATCAGCTACCAGGGAGATGAATTCAAACCTCCGGAACCCAACGATTTCGATATTCTTCCCGAAGACTTCCCAGAAGGCGGGTTCGGCATTTTTTTAATTTACAGTGCTTGCGATTCCGTGACGTTTGCTTATGTGTGCGGTAGAAATATCACCTGCATGGAAATGCGGTTTGAAAACGCAATCTAAAAATAGACACATTTCTCAGGGTGCTTGGTATTGACCCTGAGAAGACCGCAAGCCCCCTTTCTAAAAGCGGGGCAAATCTGGGTGTGCAAGGCGCCCACCTCGTACCAGCATTTTTCCGTATTCGGCACAACGCTGCAATGTGGGAATGACCTTGCCGGGGTTCAGCAGCTCTTTGGTGTCAAAAGCCCGTTTCACGGCAAACATCTGTTCGTTTTCTTCGGCGCTGAACTGCACGCACATGCTGTTGAGCTTTTCCACACCCACGCCGTGTTCGCCAGTCACCGTCCCGCCCATGGCCACGCTGGTTTCTAGGATGTCGGCGCCAAACAGCTCGCAGCGATGCAGCTGGTCGGGGTCGTTGGCATCAAACATGATCAAGGGGTGCAGGTTGCCGTCGCCAGCGTGAAACACATTGGCGCAGCGCAATTGGTATTTTTTCTCCATCTCGGCAATGGCCAACAAGATGTCGGCCAAGCGCTTGCGGGGAATGGTGGAGTCCATGCACATGTAGTCTGGGCTGATGCGCCCGCTGGCTGGAAACGCGTTTTTGCGTCCGCTCCAAAACCGCAGCCGCTCGGCTTCGTCTTTGCTCACGGTGATGGCGGTGGCGCCGCATTGGCGAAGCACCGCGCTCATACGGCCAATTTCTTCTTCCACTTCTTCGGGTGTGCCGTCGCTCTCGCACAACAAGATGGCTGCGGCAGACAGGTCGTAGCCCGCGTGCACGAAGTCTTCCACCGCTGCCGTCATGGGCTTGTCCATCATCTCCAACCCGGCTGGGATGATGCCAGCCGCGATCACTGAGGCCACGGCATCGCCAGCTTTGCGGATGTCGTCAAAGCTGGCCATGATGCAGCGTGCCAACATGGGTTTGGGCACCAGTTTGACGGTGACTTCGGTGGTCACGGCCAGCATGCCTTCGCTGCCAATGACCAGCGAGAGCAGGTCCAGCCCGGGGGTGTCCAAGGCATCGCCGCCAAACGTGATTGGTTCGCCTTCGATGGTGTAACCGCGCACAGCCAGCACGTTGTGCACCGTGAGTCCGTATTTCAGGCAGTGCACGCCACCGGAGTTTTCGGCCACGTTGCCGCCAATGGTGCAGGCAATCTGGCTGCTGGGGTCGGGTGCGTAATACAGGCCGTGCGGTGCGGCTGCCTCAGAGATGGCGAGGTTGCGCACACCACCCTGCACCAGCGCCGTGCGAGCGCGCGGGTCGATGTTGAGGATGCGGTTGAACTTGGCCAGCGACAGCGTGACGCCCATGGCATGCGGCATGGCACCACCTGACAAGCCCGTGCCGGCACCGCGCGCCACCACCGGCACATTCAATGCGTGGCAGGCCTTGAGCACACCGGCCACTTGCGCTTCGGTTTCTGGCAACACCACCACCAGCGGGCGCTCGCGATAGGCGGTGAGGCCGTCGCATTCGTAGGGCACGGTGTCTTCGGTTTGCCACAGCAGGGCGTGCGTGGGCACCACGGCGCCTAGGGCGCGAACCACCTCGGCCTGGCGGCTGGCGCGGTTGAACTGGGCGGCTTGAGCGGGTGTGGTGGGTGCGTTCATGGCGGCTCGGTGGAAAGGGTGGCTGGACTGACGGGCAGTTTAGGCCAATCCCAAAGTCCGTATGTGAAGAAACTTGCAGCGGTTTGTGAACTGGCTGACGAGGGCGATGAAAATCGCTTGGCGTCTTGTAAGCACCAGGCACCCCACCGAGAGCCTGAAACGCTTTTATCCCACCGCTTTTTTCATCCACTCGGCAAATGCCGCGCATTCCCAACGATCCATGGTGCCGGTGCGCCAACACAGGTAGTGGGCGTGCGGGCTGGGTACATGGCGTTCGTACAGGGGCACCAGCGTGCCGTGCTCCAGCCAGGGGGCTGCCAGCTTGATGCGCACCAGCGCCACGCCCATGCCAGCCGCAGCGCCATCGCACATCAACCCGATATCGTTGAACTGCGAACCGTCCACCGGTTCAGGCCAGTCCAGGTTGTGGGCCGCAAACCAGGTGCGCCAGGG
>JAUXXN010000117.1 GCA_030684755.1 Hydrogenophaga sp. | reverse complement strand
GACTGGTACATGGACGGCAAGATCAACATCGACGACCTCATCACCCACAAACTCAAGCTCGAAGACATCAACGAAGGCTTCGAATTGATGAAGCGCGGTGAGTCCATTCGCAGCGTCATTGAATTTTGACCATGGCTTTTGAACGACTCGAACTGCTCAGCGAACACGGCTGCTTTGGTGGCGTGCAGCGCTTTTACAAACACGCCTCGCGTGAAACCGGTTTGCCCATGCGGTTTGGGCTGTTTCTGCCGCCCCAGGCGCTGGGCGGGAAAAGTGTACCGGTACTCACCTTTTTGGCCGGACTTACCTGCACCGAAGAAACCTTTGCCATCAAGGCCGGTGCCCAGCGCACCGCCGCCCAGCTGGGCCTGGCCCTGCTCACGCCCGACACCAGTCCCCGTGGTGCGGGCGTGGACAGCGAAGACCACCACTGGGACTTTGGCGTGGGTGCGGGTTTCTACCTCGACGCCACCCGCGCCCCTTGGTCGGGCCACTGGCGCATGGAAAGCTACCTGCTCCAAGAGCTGCTGCCCGCTGTGGTGAGCGAATTCAATGTGGACGGCGCACGCCTGGGCCTGTTCGGCCATTCCATGGGAGGCCACGGTGCGCTCACGCTGGCGCTGCGCCACCCTGGTGTGTTTCGCAGCGTGTCGGCTTTTTCGCCCATTTGTGCACCCGCCCAATGTCCGTGGGGACGCAAAGCCTTCACTGGTTATTTAGGACAAGACGCATCCACTTGGGGTGATCACGACGCCTGTCTGCTCATGGCCTTGCAACCAACCGCTCCGTACCCGCTCGGAATCCTGGTGGACCAAGGTCTGGCAGACAAATATCTGGTCGAGCAGTTGCACCCAGAAGCCTTTGAAGCCGCCTGCGCACAGGCTGGTCAGCCGCTTACCCTGCGCCGCCACGAGGGTTACGACCACGGGTATTACTTTATTGCCAGTTTTGTGGATGACCATTTACGGCACCACGCACAGGCCCTCACTGATTGACAACCGCGTCACACACCACCGCCATGCGTCCTCGCCAATTCGACCTCATTGCCTTCGACTGGGACGGTACCCTGTTCGACTCCACCGCCCTCATCACCCGAGCCATCCAAGCCGCCGTGGCCGACGTGGGTGGCACCGTGCCCACCGACCAGTCGGCCAGCTACGTCATTGGCATGGGCCTGATGCAGGCGCTGGCCCATGCAGCGCCCGACGTGCCGAAAGAAAAATACCCCTTGCTGGGTGAGCGCTACCGCCACCATTACATGGCCCGCCAGCACGACCTAAGCCTGTTTGATGGCGTGCTGCCCCTGCTGGCCGAACTCAAAGGTCGCCACCACTGGCTTACCGTGGCCACTGGAAAAAGCCGCACCGGGCTCAACGAAGTGCTGCGCACGGTAGAACTGCAAGGCATGTTTGATGCTTCTCGCACCGCCGACGAAACCGCCGGCAAACCCAGCCCGCTCATGTTGGAAGAGCTCATGGCCGAATTCGGCGTGGATCCCGCGCGAACCCTCATGATCGGCGACACCACCCACGACCTGCAGATGGCTTTGAACGCTGGTTGCGCCAGTGTGGGCGTGAGCTACGGAGCACATGAACCCGATGCGTTTCACGTTCTCCAGCCTTTGCATGTGGCGCACTCGGTGAAAGAGCTGCACGGCTGGCTGAGCGCCAACGCTTGAGGTATTGAGCCGCTTCGCTGCGCCTTGTCCAAGTCTCTCCTCAACATGAGCACCTCCCCTTCCACCAACCCCAGCTACCCCTTGTGCAACAGCCGTGAACTGGCCGATGGCGGACGGGCGGTACCCTTTGACGTGGTTTACGCTGGCCAAACTTGCCGCGCCTTTGCCGTGCGCTACCGTGGGCAGCCACACGCTTACCTCAACCGCTGCAGCCACGTGGCCATGGAAATGGACTGGCAGCCCGATCAGTTTTTCGATGACACCGGACGCTGGCTTGTGTGCGCCACCCATGGCGCCACCTACGAGCCAGCCACAGGCGCTTGCAGCGGCGGGCCTTGCCGGGGTGGTCTGGTCAAAATTGAACTGCTGGAGCACAGAGGCGTGGTGCACTGGCAGTCACAATACAACCTCCAACCTGTTGAACTCTGAGAACCCCGCAACATGAACGACGATAACGCGGGCTTGCCCGCCAACGCCAGTAGCAACCCTGGCTGGGAGCGCGCTACCCTTGAAAAACTGGTGTTCGCCACCCTCAAAGAGCAGCAGGCTGCACGGCGCTGGAAAATGTTCATGCGGCTGGTCTGGCTCGCCATCTTCGGTGTCATTGCTTGGTTTATCTACAGCGCCAACAGTGTCAGCACATCCATCAGCACCCCCCACACCGCCGTGATCGAAATCCGGGGTGAAATTGCCTCGGGTGCCGAAGCCAGTGCGGCCAATGTGGTCAGCTCCCTCGTGTCTGCCTTTGAGGACCAAGGCGCACAAGCGCTTGTGTTGCTGATCGACTCCCCCGGCGGCAGCCCGGTGCAGGCCGGCATCATCAACGACGAAATTACCCGTCTGAAAGCGCTGCACAACAAAAAAGTCTACGCCGTGGTGGAAGAAACCTGCGCATCGGCGGCCTACTACATCGCAGCCGCAGCAGACGAGATTTACGTCGACAAAGCCAGTCTGGTGGGCAGCATTGGTGTGCTCATGGACGGTTTTGGCTTTACCGGTCTCATGGAGAAACTCGGTATTGAACGCAGACTGATGACCGCAGGCGAAAACAAAGCCTTGCTCGATCCGTTCAGCCCGCAAGACGAAGAGCAACGCGCTTACATCCAGACCATGCTGGGTGAAATCCACACCCAATTCATCACGGTGGTCAAACAAGGCCGGGGTGATCGCTTGAAAGAAACGCCTGAAACTTTCAGCGGCCTGGTATGGAGCGGCCAACAAGCCGTGGCCATGGGCTTGGCCGACGGACTAGGCAGCCTCGACTTTGTTGCACGTGAAATCGTTAAAGCCAAAGATATCGTCGATTACACCCAACGCGAAAACCTCGGCCTGCGCCTGGCCAAACGTTTTGGCGCCAGCGTGGGCGAAGGTGC
>JAUXXN010000111.1 GCA_030684755.1 Hydrogenophaga sp. | reverse complement strand
TGGGCGCACCTGGACATTGCCGGCACCGCCTGGAAAAGCGGCGCGGCCAAAGGCTCCACTGGGCGCCCGGTGCCGCTGCTGCTGCAATACCTGTTGGACGAGGCCGACCGCCCTGAGCCCACGGCCAGCGTCGAGTCCAAGAAATCGGCGAAACGCTCGCGCAAGGTCTGATGCATGCCAGGTTGATCCCGTCAACATGACCGAAGTCGCTTTTCACTTCAATGCGCCCGACCAACAGGCCTACGCCTGCCGGTTGTTGCGCAAGGGCTATTTGAAGGGTGCTCGGCTTGTGGTGCGTGCAGAAGCCCATGCGCTGGCTTCGCTTGATGCAGCTTTGTGGACCTTTGCCGCTGGTGAATTCATTCCGCATGCAAGACAAGGCGATGCGCCCTACGTGCTTGAGCGTTCCCCGGTGCAAATCTACAGCGAGTTGCCTGATGTGCTTGAAAACGCCCGTTCCTGTGTGTTGGTCAACCTCTGCTTCAGCATGCCGCCTGGTTTTGAACGCTTTGCCCGTGTGATCGAGGTGGTGACCTTTGACGAAAACGACCGGCAACAAGCCCGCGAGCGTTGGCGAGCCTACAAACGGCGTGGGATTGAACCTGTGCGGCACGACCTGCATCTCGCACCTCAAGAATGACCTTACACCCTGGGGTGCCCTTTTCAGGCTGCAACTGCATGGCATGTGCTGCGCTAATGAAACATTCATTGGTGTGATGCGCCTGCGTGCAAACCCTTGAACGGCGAACTAGTTCATCGTACCCATCGAAATACCTTGTATTTTTAGAGTATCTTTATGAGTGTGGAGAAAAAAGTTCCCTCCGCGTTCCAACTATCATTCCTTTCCGAGGATATCTATGCAACTGAACATGAAACTGGCCGTGATTGCAGCGGCTGTCGCTTTGGCCGCTTGCGGTAAAAAAGAAGAGGCTGCACCTGCTGCTGCTGCTGCTGCTGGACCTGCCGCCGTCACAGCCCAGGTCATCAAGATTGGTCACGTCGGCCCCACCAGCGGTGGCATTGCTCACCTCGGCAAGGACAACGAAAACGGCGCCAAGATGGCGATCGAAGAGTTGAACGCCGCTGGCCTGACCATCGACGGCAAGCCCACCACCTTTGAACTGCTGGCTGAAGACGACGCTGGCGATCCAAGACAAGGCACTGCTGCCGCCACCAAGCTGGTGGACGCCAAAGTGGCCGGCGTGATCGGTCACCTGAACTCGGGCACCACCATCCCGGCTTCGCAGATCTACAACGAAGCGGGTATTCCTCAGATATCCCCATCGGCAACCAACCCAGCCTACACCCGCCAGGGTTTTGCCGGTGCGTTCCGCATGGTGGCTGACGACGTGCACCTCGGCGGCACGCTGGGCAAGTACGCGGTGGAAACCTTGAGCGCCAAAACCGTGGCCGTCATCGACGACCGCACCGCTTATGGCCAGGGTGTGGCTGACGAGTTCGAAAAAGGCGTGGTCGCAGCGGGTGGCAAGGTCGTGGGTCGTGAATTCACCAACGACAAAGCCTCCGACTTCAACGCCATCCTGACCACCCTGCGTGCCAAGAAGCCTGACGTGGTGTTCTTCGGCGGCATGGACGCTGTGGCCGGCCCCATGCTCAAGCAAATGAAGGCGCTCGGCATCAACGCCAAGTTCATGGGCGGCGACGGCATCTGCTCCGGCGAGCTGCCCAAGCTGGCTGGCGACGGCATGGCCGACGAGCAGGTGTACTGCGCGGAAGCCGGTGGCGTTGAAGGTGAGCAGATCCCCGTCATGGAGAAATTCCGTGCCGACTTCAAGGCCAAGTTCGGCGCAGACGTGCAGGTGTACGCACCCTACGTCTACGACGCTGTGAAAGTCATGGCCAACGCCATGGTGACCGCCAACTCGTCCGACCCAGCCAAGTACCTGCCAGCCCTCAAGGCCACACAGTACCAAGGCGTGACCGGCAACATCTCTTTTGATGAAAAAGGCGACATCAAGAACGGCGCCTTGACGCTGATGACCTACAAGGGCGGTGTGCGCACCACCTTGGCCGTTATTCGCTGATAGTGTTGCTTCTGTTGTCAGTGCCTTGGCGGCTCTGGCAACCGTCAAAAAACCACCGCGAGGTGGTTTTTTGCTTTCAGCTTACTCAACAAGTGCTTTTACCAACATGCTGTCGGTGGTGGTCTTGGTGCTGGTCACACCGTGCTTGCTGTCCCTACACCACAGGGCTTGAGGCGCAACAACGCTGAATACCGCACCGGTTTTATACCTGGGCTGAACACCATGAACATTGCACCCACACCACTGTCGCGTTACCTGCTCTGCGCAGGCCGTGAGATCCATTGCATGGACTGGGCCCCCGCCACCGGTGCGCCTGAAGCCTTGCCTGTGATCGCCTGGCACGGCCTGGCCCGCACCGGGCGCGACATGGACCCGCTGGCCGCGCATCTGGCCGCGCTTGGACACCGGGTGATTTGCCCCGACACCCTCGGTCGGGGCTTGAGCGAGTGGAGCCCTGTGCCAGAGGCAGAGTACTGCTTCGCGTTTTATGCCCGCTTGGCCACCGCGCTGACCGACCAGTTGGGGCTGGCGCGTTTTCACTGGGTGGGTACGTCCATGGGCGGCGCCCTGGGTATGGTGTGTGCGGCGGGCGCCTTGCAAGGACGCATAGAGCGTTTGGTGGTCAACGACATAGGCCCACAACTGGCCACAGCGGCGGTGGATCGTATTCGCAGTTATGCAGGCAACCCGGCCAGCTTTGCCACCGTGAGCGAGCTAGAAACCTACTTTCGCACCATCTACAAACCCTACGGGTATTTGAGCGACACACAGTGGAAGCTGCTCACAGAAAGCTCCACCCGCCGCCTGCCCAATGGCCGCGTGACCCCGCACTACGACCCGGCCATGGTGATGCAGTTCACCCACCACCCGGACGACTACGAGCTGTGGGAGGTCTACGACCGCATCACCGCGCCGGTGCTGTGCCTGCGCGGTGCCGATTCCGATTTGTTGCTGGCCGACACGGCCGAGGCCATGCGAGGGCGCGGGCCGCGTGCGCAGGTGGTCACGATTGCGGGCTGCGGGCATGCGCCTGCGCTGAATGTGTCTGAGCAGCTGGAGCTGGTCAGCCGATTTCTGCAAGGTGCATGAGTTCAAGCACTAACGCCTCCCCACCGCAATACCGCTGGGCTTTGCGCTGATCAGCTTGCCGCTGCTTATGGCATGACGTGGGGGTGGCTGCCGAGTTCTCCACGCTTGGCAAAATTTGCCATGGAAACGTTTTTTGCCTACAGTGACGGCCATGAGCACCATGAACATTTCCTTGCCCGACACCCTGAAATCTTTCGTGGATGAGCAGGTCAGCCAGCGCGGCTACGGCACGAGCAGCGAGTACGTGCGCGAGCTGATCCGGCGCGACCAGGACCGCCAACACCTGCGAGGCCTGTTGCTGGCCGGTGCGGCATCGCCTTCGGTTCAGGAAGCAACGCCTGCGTATTTCGACGGCTTGCGGCAAGGGCTTCGCGCTGCGGTTCAGACCCCACGCAAGACCAGTA
>JAUXXN010000107.1 GCA_030684755.1 Hydrogenophaga sp. | reverse complement strand
GCCTGTACCGAAATCATCGAGGGCGATTTTGCAGCCCAGACTTCGCAACTCGATGAGGGTTTCTTTCATTGTGTCCGAAAAAGCAGCCGATTCAGTAATTTCAAGATGAATTCTTGATGGATCAATCGCCGATTCCTTGATGGCAGTGCGCACGGCATTGATCAGTATTGCAGGCTCAACAAACTGTGTCGGACTCACATTTATACTGACCGACGGCAATTTTCCATCGGCATTTGCAATCCATTCAATTGCATCCAAACAAGCTTTTCGAATTACCCAACTACCCAAAACATCCATAATCGAAATATCTTCAGCAAGCGGGATAAAAACCGATGGCGAAATCTCCCCATGCAAAGGGTGATTCCAGCGCAGAAGCGCCTCAAAAGAATGGACGCCGCCACCCCAGATACCGACAATAGGTTGGTAAACCAATTCAAACTCGCCATTGGTTATGGCACTGTGCAACTCTAACGCATTGGTCACCAAAGAAACCCGAAGATCATTTTCCAAGCGATGTGCCAACTTTGCTTCTACTTCATGATTTCGATTGTAATAACATACCTTAAGACCCTCTTTTTTGCAGCGATGCAATGCATTCTCGGCGGCACCCAAGAGTCCTTTTGTTAAATCATCGCAATTAATTTCCAATCCAGTAGCCACTCCCACCCTGACACCAAGCACAATAACTTCGCCATTAATGATAATAGGCCTTTGGGCGAAGTCGCGTAACTGCGCAACCTCTTCTTGGACATTGGCAAGTTTCTCAAAAAATAGTACGAAATGATTGCCGTGCGATCTTCCTATGGCGGACGCATGAGAAAAAACCTTTAGGATACGTTTGGCAACTGTGGAAATTACCCTATCGCCAAGCTCAGAACCCATACTGATGTTCAAATTTCCAAATCGCGAAATTTCAACAGCCATAACAACATGTTCCGGCTTGGTTTCAACGACCTTGAGGACTTCGTAAAAACCTACTCGGCTCATTAGGCCCGTCAATTCATCTATATGATCACTCACATCCATTCCTTACATTAAAAACTCTCTACTGAAATATTAAAAAGTACTATTTTAATACATATATACGATCGAATATTTTATAGCTCATTGTACATCTCCACACCAAAAATGAGAAATGCAATTTATCATCCACACCAAAATTTCACTACCTAGGGGATCTCTACAAAACCCTATTTCTCAAAGACTGTCCGCTTGTAAGCCATTGTTTTTTAAATCAAAATTTCATAAAACAGAGTTTGCAGTGATTCCCTTAACTACTGCCGAGATTGACATAAAACGATTGGCCATTTCAAAACTCTGAATGAAGGCCAACAACAATCCAAAACGCAGACACCAAGCTTACATTTAAAACAACAACCGCATTATCTCTCAAAACAAAAACTCAATGATTCAATTAACCGTGTTTATAAACATGGTGGAACTCAACAGGTAGCCTGCACAGCTTAATCGTAACGCGCATAGCAGTTTCTGTGGTGAGAATTTGAAGTAGGAATTTTTCCAGAAATGTCCCTCTTTCACATGGAAACCGACAGCTAACCGCCCTTGGCCACAATGCGGCAGGCCTTGCCGCTGCGCCCGTGGGGCACCGCCTGGCCCAGCTCGCCCAGCACCCGGATGGGCAAAGCACCCTGCGCTACCGCAAAAGACTGAAGCACAGCCCGGCCACATTTCAAAGCCGCGCGCCCCTCGTTGCCCGCCAGGGGCAGTCGCAGCACCAAGGTTCGGTCGTCACGCTGGCGCAGCTGGAAATCAAAAATCCCGGCCTGCTCTTCCAGCACGGTGGACAAAGCCAACGGCAACAAAGCCACCTCACCGGTGAGCCCCCGCATGCGCACGATGTCGTCGCGCCTGCCCTGCACATCCACCACCGGGAACGGTGAACCGCAACTGCAACGCTCGGCGTGCACGGTGACCTGGTCGCCCATGGTGTAACGAATCAGCGGCTGCACGGTGTTGGCCAGGTTGGTCAGCAACACCCCACACGACGGCTGACCCGGCGGCACCGGGCGGTTGTGCTCGTCCACCGGCTCCAGCACCAACCAATCGGTGTTCAGGTGCAACTGGCCCGCAGCACACTCCCAGCCCATGGCAATAAATTCAGAGGCGCCGTAGCTGTTGCGCACCCTGCAGCCCAACGCCGTTTCAATGCGCTGGCGCACTGCGGGGCTGAGCGTCTCGCCACCGGTCCACAACTCGCGCAGTCCCACTTTCAAACGCCCCAGGTCGGCCTGCTCGGCCAACACCAATGCCGCCGTGGGGTAGCTGGCCAGCACCGTGGGCGCGAACGCGTTGAGCGCATCCACCAGCGCGTCCACAGGCTGCAAGATGGAAAACGAGCGCATAGAAGGCGCCAGCCACGGCTGCAACTGGCGCAAGCGCTCCAAGCTGACAAAGCTTGCAAAATGGCCCCCGGTAGCGCCCACAAACGCTATGCGCTCGCACAGGTAAAGCGGGTCAAACCAACGCCACGTGCGCTGATCGGGGCACCGCCGCACCGCCTCCAGCGCGTCGTACACCGCCATGGCGCGCGCGTCCTGCACAAAAATGCCGGGCACGCCACTGGTGCCCGAACTCTCCCACACCAGGTAGCGCCCCAGATAGGGCTTGCCCACCCAGTCCGGGTCGGCACTGAAGTCTTGCAGTTCGCTCAGCACCAACCGGGGGTCGGTCACCCATTGCGAAAACCGGCCCATCAGCTCGTCTCGGCCCACTGGGGCTATTTGGCTCAAGGCGTGCGGGTCATCGGGCAGGTGCGCCAAGCGCTCGCGGTACAGCGCCGAACCGCTGCGCGCCGCCGCCAGCAGCTTGCGCAACCGGCCTTGCTGCCAGCGGGCCACAGCCGCCTCGTTGGCATGGGCCAGCGACAACACCTCGGCGGTGGTGGTGGCCAGCAAGAAAGGATCAAACACAGTGCCCATGCAGTCATCTCCCGGGGCCGAAGGCGTCTGCACGACTGAAAGATCGACGGCCCGACCAACAGCGCGGCACGGGCCGTACCCGGCAACCGTGCAGGCCCATGGTATGTGGCAGCGGCGAGAAATGGTTGATGCGGCTCAAGCGGGAGCGCTTCTGGGCTGAATCAGTTTTTGCAAACAACCCACTGCGCCCACCAATCCACCGAACTTAAGCCAGTAGAATCCATAAGTTGTTGATTTAATTGATTATTTTCTTGAGGCTGGCATGATTTCTGCCTCAATACTGTGGTTCCATCCAGTTCATTCTGGCTCAGCTGTCCGAACACCTTCACAGCCCGGCTTTTGCGGTCTCGGCCCGTCACCCCGATTTCCCCGCCGCCTTCACGCGCTCTCGCAAGTTGCCCCTGCCCACGCTGGTGGCGGCACTGTGCGGCTTTCGCGGTGGCAGCGTGCAAAGCGAGCTCGACAGCTTCTTTGCCCACAAAGGCGGTGAGTGCAGCGGCGCTGGTCTGCTGCGCCATGTCACCGACCGTGCCTTGGCCAAAGCACGCTCCAAACTGCATGTGCCCGCCCTGTGGGCGTTGAATGCGCAGCTGATTCAGGGAATGCAGGATCAGGGCTTGCTGTCGCTGTGGAAAGGTCGCCGCCTGGTCTGTGCCGATGCCACCGTGTTGGCTCCTGCGCAAAGAGCCTGTCACCGCACCCGTCAACTGGCCGCCCCCAGCCAACGCGCCCTGGGACTGTATCTGCCGGGCAATGAGGTGATGCTGCACGTGGCCGTGGGCCCCGAGAGTGAGGGTGAGAGGCAGATGCTGTTTGACCAACTCGATCTGTTGCGGGAGGGTGATGTCTTGGTGCTTGACCGGGGTTATCCGGCCACATGGCTGGTGCAACTGCTGCATCAGCGGGGCATTGACTTCATCATCCGCTGTGACAGCACGCGCGGCTGGAAGGCCGCACGTGATTTGCTGCGTGGTGCGGGAAAGACTCCAGGGGGTGATGAATGCTGGGCTTACCTGGCAACCACCACCGCTGACAAGGTGAGCACGTGGGAGTTGGATGGGCCCGCGCAGATGCGTGTGCGGCTGGTGCGCCACGTCAGCAGCTCGGGCCGTGTGCGGGTGCTGGCCACGTCGCTGACTGAAGGTGTGGCCACTGCGGCTGAGCTGGGGGACCTCTACCATGGCCGCTGGCGCATTGAGGAAGCATTCAAGCGGCTCAAAAACCGCCTGGGGCTGGAGAGTGTCAGTGGCTTGAGTCAGCATGCGTTGCTGGTGGATGTGGCCACGAAGGTGTTGGCTGACAACCTGGCATCCTTGCTCAACCGGTCTGTGAACTTGGGTGCCCAGGAAGACGAAGCGGGTGTCAGCCGCAAAGTCAACCGGGCAACGTCGGCCAAGGCGCTGTCTCGCTGCGTGCGCACATTGCTGCTTCAGGTGCAAACCATCACCTCGCTCATCCATGACTGGGCTGCCATGATGGGGCGGTCTCTGATCCGGCATGTGCAGGGGCGAAATCAGCCTCGCAAGAACACCCGGCATAAGCCTCATCCTTCTCAGGCTTACAAACGGGCGGCTTAAGTTCGGTGGATTGGGCAGGTACCTCACAACTCATCGGGTCAGCTTGTGGGGGCCATGGATCCGTTCGCTCAAGCCTCGCAATGCCTCACCAATCTGAACACGCTGCTCTCTGGCAACGCTCCTCGGGGTCGCATGACTTGGACATCCCGGCCAGCTGGTTGAGGTAGAAGCAACTGTCATCAAGAGATCAGCTCAGACTCAGTGAGGCCAACAATCCAATCCCCCGGTCCTCTGGAAAGCTGCGCTTGCCTTCGTCCGGTGAGTTTCAACGTTGAGCGACTGCTTTCCGCTTGGTCATCCGGCCGCTCCTGGCCGTGAGCGGTCGGTGACCAGGTTGTTATCGGGGAACCGCACCCGCTGCACATCTGCCGGTCGCCAATGCCTCTCGGCTCCAAGCGACTACCTCGACCAGGGTCCTTGACGAGGATTCGCCGGGCCTCCAGGCAAAATCCATATGATCGGGGCGAGCTTGGCGTCGGGCCTGCCGGTAATCCCACCTTGAAGAATGGAGCAGCATCAATGGCACTGACGAAGAAGGGCGAGTTCTGGTACGGAACGACGTCGGGCGACACCCAAGCCGAGCTGCGCAGTTACAGCGTTGCGAATCGCCATGAGGCCGTCCGGTTTGCCGCGTCCAAATGCGACTGCGGGTGCCGGAGCTTCGCGCTGCAGACAGATGAAGAAGCCGGCGTGGCAATCCGCACCTGCACCGACTGCGGGCAGGAACACCTGATGGGCGACAGTGCGCAATACGTTGAAGAAGCCGTGCCCGAGGCGCACGAGTGCGTGTGCGAAAACGAGGTGTTTGAGCTGATGTCCGGCGTCTCCGTGTACGAGGGCACACATGACGTGCGTTGGTATTACATCGCTTGCCGCTGCGTGGAATGCAATCTGGTCGGGGTCTTCGCAGACTGGAAGTGTGAAGGGGGTGATGCGGCGGCCTTCCTCGCCAAGGTATGAACGGCCGAACCCAGCAGAGATCAGGTTCGCAGGCTCTGGGTCACGCGAGGCTCAGATTCAGGGCTCAAGTTTCGAGCCCTTTCTCGAGCAATACCTGACCCTTTCGCGCTGGAGCGCCAAGCCTCGGCACGTCGAAGGCGCCGAGATCGCGCTTATCGCGCGAGCGGCCAAGTGGTTGTTAACGGCGGTGTAAATCAGCTGAAAAATGGCGGCGGAAAATGGTGCCGAGTCGATTCTGCTTACCTGGGTAACAAAGCGCCTTTGTACCGCAATCTCATTTTTCTCTATGGTTTGGGTCAAGGGTTTGCTTCGCCCGCCCTTGACCCGACCCACAGGGCGTATTTCGTGCCCGATTTTTCCCCGACACCAGATTTATGCGGAAACTGACAGCCGTTTACAGCATCGATGCTGTCATCACAGTGGGCTCGCAATTCGGTTACTGGAGGCTTTGGCCATGGGAATGGCACCGCATGGTCACCCGCGATTTCTTTAAGCGCTGGATACCCTTGTGTGAGCGCTTGACGGGCAGGCTTCCCGGCTGGGCACTGGGTGGCGGTGAAGCCTTGCCAGGGGCCGCAGCCCTGGACTGGTCACGTTCGGGCATGTCGCCCGGATATTTCAAGGATGACCCTGCTTGTGCAGGTTGGTACCAGCCACACCATTTCCGCGGACACATGCAAATGTGGAGCATGTTTGCATCTGGAACCCAGTGCGGTGGGGTACAAGGCGGTTGGGCATTTCGGCGTTTTCAAGAAAACGTCGGCCACACGCATCTGGCCCTTGTTGCTGCAACACATTGAGGCCAAGGTACCCCGTTTGCCTGAGGGATGAAGGTGCAGCGGCCTTATTCCTCTACGGCGCCAGTCGGTCTGGCAAGCTTCCACTGGCATCACTGATTTTAATTTTTGGAGTCTGTCGACAACCCGATGCACGACTCAGAAGGCACTCTTTCCCAGCAGTTCCATCTGCTTGCGCCATTGATCGACTTTCCCGGGCTTAGGATGGCTGGCCGGCCCGAACAGGGTGAACCTGGCTGGCTTGATCCCGATAAACGCCAGGACTTGGCCCCTGAGTTGCCAGATCAGTGCGTTCTTGTATGCCAATCGCATCCACCAACTGGGGGTGTCGGACGTGATCACTACCCGGGCTGTTCGCCCATCAAGGAGTGGTCTGGGCATGCCAAGCCAGTTCGGGTTCCGAGTGTCGAAAGCGTGTCCCGGCAGGAGTGCACGAT
>JAUXXN010000085.1 GCA_030684755.1 Hydrogenophaga sp. | reverse complement strand
TCCTGTCCACGGGCCGCCGCATCGACCTGTACAAAGACATTGGCACCCCGGCGCAAGTGGCGCAGCGTTACGACTTCACCAAGCTGGTGGGCAGCCATTTGGTGGGCCACACCCGCATGGCCACCGAATCAGCGGTGACGCCGGACCGCGCCCACCCGTTCACGGCGGGCGAAGACTTTTGCCTGGTGCACAACGGCTCGCTCTCCAACCCCAACGGCGTGCGCCGCATGCTGGAGCCGCGTGGCATCAAGTTTGAAACCGACAACGACACCGAAGCCGCTTGCCGTTTCTTGGAATGGCGGCTGCGCGAGGGCGACAACCTGCACACCGCGCTGGAAAAAGCCTTTGTGGCGCTCGACGGTTTCTACACCTTTCTGATGGGCACGCCGACCGAGCTGGCGCTGATCCGCGACCCGTTTGCCTGCAAACCCGCCGTGGTGGCCGAGACCGACGACTACGTGGCCATTGCCTCCGAATTCCGCTCGCTGGCGCACCTGCCGGGCATTGCCCAAGCGACCGTTTTTGAACCCGCCCCCGAGGAGATGTACGTATGGAAAATCTGACGTTTGACCTGAGCCGCCAAGGCGTACGCACGCTCAACCAGCACCTGCACAGTGCGCCCGACTTGCTGGCGGGCCAGCACATCACCGTGACGCACCCGGACGGCGCGCACAACATCGCGGTGGGCATCAACGCGCCGGTGCGCGTGACCATTCAGGGCCATGCCGGTTACTACGCAGCGGGCATGAACAAGTTCGCCGACGTGACGATTGAGGGCAGCGCCAGCACCGGCGTGGCCGAAAACCTGATGAGCGGCAAGGTGCATGTGAAGGGCTTTGCCTCGAACAGCGCGGGCGCATCGGCCCACGGCGGCCTGCTGGTGATCGACGGCGACGCGGGCCTGCGCTGCGGCATTTCGCTCAAGGGCGGCGACATCGTGGTGGGCGGTTCGGTGGGCAGTTTCTCCGGCTTCATGGCGCAGGCCGGGCGCATGGTGATTTGCGGCAACGCGGGCGACGCGCTGGGCGATTCGCTCTACGAGGCGGTGATTTATGTGCGCGGAACCATCAAGAGCCTGGGCGCCGACGCGCAACTGGAGCCCCTGACAGAGGCCGACACGACCGCGCTGGCGGACCTGCTGGCGCAGGCCGGTCTGGCCCACGACCCGAAGGAATTCAAGCGCGTGGCCTCGGCCCGCAGCCTCTACCACTGGAATGCCGACGCCGATCAGGACTATTGAGATGTCAAACAACACCGAACACCCCATCCACATCAAACGCCTGCAACTGGAAGAGTCGGCCAGCTTTGACCGCAGCACGCTGGACTACATCCACCGCGCCTCCAGCACCGGCCTGTACGAGATTCGCGGCCTGGGCGCCAAGCGCAAGCTGCCGCACTTTGACGACCTGGTGTTTCTCACCGCCTCGCTCTCGCGCTACCCGCTGGAGGGCTACCGCGAAAAGTGCTCCACCAAAACCGTGTTGGGCACGCGCTTTGCCAAAAAGCCCATCGTGCTGGACACGCCCATCACCATCGCGGGCATGAGCTTTGGCGCGCTGTCGGCCAACGTGAAAGAAGCGCTGGGCAAAGCCGCCACCGCCATGGGCACCAGCACCACCACCGGCGACGGCGGTATGACCTCGGAAGAGCGCCAGTCGTCCAAGACCTTGGTGTACCAGTGCCTGCCTTCGCGCTACGGCTTCAACCCAGACGATGTGCGCCGCGCCGACGCGATTGAAGTGGTGCTGGGCCAGGGTGCCAAACCCGGCGGCGGCGGCATGCTGCTGGGCCAGAAGGTGAACCCGCGTGTGGCGCAGATGCGCACCCTGCCGCAGGGCGTGGACCAGCGCTCGGCCAGCCGCCACCCGGACTGGACCGGCCCGGACGACCTGACCATCAAGATTCAGGAACTGCGCGAGCTGACCGACTGGGAAAAACCCATTTATGTGAAGGTGGGCGCGACCCGCGTTTACAACGATGTGAAGCTGGCGGTGCACGCCGGGGCCGACGTGGTGGTGGTGGACGGCATGCAAGGCGGCACCGCCGCCACGCAAACCTGTTTCATTGAACACGCCGGCATTCCCACACTGGCCGCTGTGCGCCAAGCCGTTGCGGCGCTGCGCGACCTGGACATGATCGGCACGGTGCAGCTGATCGTCTCAGGCGGCATCCGCACCGGGGCCGATGTGGCCAAAGCGCTGGCGCTGGGCGCTGACGCGGTGGCCATTGGCCAAGGCGTGTTGATGGCGCTGGGCTGCAACCGCGACACCTACCAGCAAGGCGGCCAAACCCACAGCGCCGAGGCCGACTACGCCGCCCTGGGCACCAAGGCCGGCTTTTGCCACCACTGCCACACCGGCAAATGCCCGGTGGGCGTGACCACGCAGGACGCGATCCTGGAACAGCGCCTGGAGCCCGACATGGGCGCCAAACACGTCAAAAACTACCTGAAGACCTTGACGATGGAGCTGACCACGCTGGCACGCGCCTGCGGCAAGCAGGACGTGCACCACCTGGAGCCCGAAGACCTGGTGGCCCTGACGGTGGAGGCCGCCGCCATGGCCCATGTGCCGCTGGCGGGCACCAACTGGATTCCTGGGAAGGAGTGACCCCCCCGCGCCGCTTCGCGTCACCCCCCCAGGGGGGCGGCACTGGCCGTCCGGCGAAGCCGGCCCGGCGGTGCCCTTGGGTGGCGCTGTTTCGTGCGTTACGGGTGGCGCTTCGGCGCCGTCGAAAACTGAAGTCAAGGAGCGTGCTGTGCAACCAGCCATTCTCATTTTGAAAGGGGCGCAGAGCCCCCATCCCAACCCTCCCCCAGCGGGGGAAGGGGCCAGACATCCTCTCGGGCCAGCGCCTGTGTGCCGAATGTCTTTACTCCCTCCCCCGCTGGGGGAGGGCTGGGGTGGGGGCCTGCGCAACCAGACGGCGGCGGTTAAGAAGGGCTTGTTTTTGTTGAGATTTCCAAAATGAGAATGGCTGATATGCAACTCAAACCTTCCGAAGTGACCAGCCGGCCGGTCTATCCGCCGCTGGCACCCCAACCCGAGGCGGGCCGTCACTGGCTGGTGCTGGACGCCAGCGGCATGACCGCCGATCTGCTGGCTGCGCTGCAAACCGCCTTTGCCCCGGTGGCCACACGCTTGCAGGTGTGCTGGGTGGGCACGTCTGCGCCGCCTGCCGACTGGAGTGCGATCACGTTGCTGACCGATGTGACCGCGCTCGGCCCGGTGCTGTCGCAGGCCCAGCCGCTGGCGGTGAACGAGCGGCTGTGCGCCCAGGGCACCGAGCCTTTTGTGTGGCGCGTGTCGGCCTTGGCCGCGCAGGCTGGGCTGGCCACGGCCCAGGTGCAACTGGCGCACGCGGGCAGCCAGCGCCGCCGTGTGTGGTGTACGCACTGCCACGGTTTCACCGACGGCGTGAGCACCAGCGTGGTGGCCTGCGCCGGGTGCGGCCGGTACCTGCTGGTGCGCGACCATTTTTCCCGTCGCCACGGCGCCTTCATGGGCGTGATGGTCGACGCCGAACAGCCGGGCGTGCGCCCGGCGGTGCAGGAGGTGTTTCCATGAACGGTTCCAGCTTGACCCTGCGCGTGGTGTCGGCCACCACGCTCTCGCCCAGCCTGCGCCACCTGCAACTGGCCAGCGCCGACGGCGCACCGCTGCCGCCCACCGGCGCTGGGGCGCATGTGCTGTTCAGCCTGCCCGGCGCGGGCCGCAGCCACCGCAACGCCTATTCGCTGGTGAATGCGCCCGGCAGCCGCAGCCGCTACGACATCATCGTGCGCCGCGTGGCCGCTTCGCGTGGCGGCTCGGCGGCGGTGCATGAACGGCTGCAAGTGGGCGATGTGTTGCAAGCCGAATGGCCCGCCAACCTGTTTGCGCTGGTGCGCGGTGCGCGGCGCCATGTGATGGTGGCGGGCGGTATTGGCATCACACCGTTTTTGTCGTACCTGCAAGACGCGGGTGTGCGCCAGGCCGGTTGCGAACTGCATGTGTGCTGCCGCGAAGAAGAGCGGGCGGTGTTCGCGCCCTGGCTGCCCGCCGACGCGCCGGTGTTCTTTTACTGGGACGCCGACGGCCACCGGCTCGACACCGCCGCGCTGCTGGCGCGCCAACCCGCGGGCACCCATCTCTCGGTGTGCGGCCCGAGCGAACTCAACACCTCGGTATTGGCCGCCGCCGCTGCGGCGGGCTGGCCCAGCGCCCAGGTGCACACCGAGCACTTTGGCAGCGGCGCCAGCGGCGGCACGGCCTTTGAGGCGGTGCTGCACAAAAGCGGTTTGCGCGTGCAGGTGGCCGAAGACGAAAGCCTGCTCGAAGCCATTGAACGCATCGGCGTGGCCGCGCCCTGCCTGTGCCGGGGCGGTGCTTGTGGCGTGTGCGTGACGCCGCTGATTGAGGGCGAGGCCGAGCACCGCGACCACTTTCTGAGCCCGACCCAGCACGCGCAATTCATCATGCCCTGCGTGTCGCGTGCGCGCAGTGCGCGCCTGGTGCTCGATCTCTGAACCCGTTTTTGACTGGAGACCACCACCATGTCCATCGCCTTCAAACCCGACGAAACCTTTCGCGGCGACTACACCTACCGCAACAGCGACGAAGCCATCCTGCGCTTTCCGTTTCCGTTCCCGGAAGACCGCTACATGTACAGCGTCAACATGGAGCCGCACGACGGCAAAGGCCCGTCCGACGCCTACCGCCATGGTTTTGATGTGGACGAGCACTACATTGCCGAATGCCGCGACCGCGCCATCACGCTGGAGCGCGACCCGGGCCGCTGCCAAGCGCTGCCGCACATGATGCTGGCGCAGTGGGACACGCTGGAGCTGCTGATGGACCGCCTCAGCACCGACTACCCCGAGCACTTTTCGCTGAGCAAATCGGGGCTGGATTTCGGGGCCACTTGGACCTGGACCAACCGCCCGCTGGGGCTGGAGCAGACCTTTGTGTTTGGCGACGCGGCCACGCTGCCGTGCGAGCCGTTTGAATACATCACGCGCCAGGCGCAGGGCGACTTTGCCATCTGCGACCAGCGCGAAGGCACGCTGTTTCTGGACGCGGGCATGGTGACCTCGCAGGCCGACTGGTCGCTGGACTTCAACGTGGGCATGAACTTCATGGAGTGGCACGGCCCGGTGCCGCTGGCGCACCAGGCGGGCGTGTTCGAGCGGGCGCTGAAGTATTTGATGATGATCCGCCTGGGCCAGCCGGTGCGGCGTCTGAACTGGACCATGACGGTGAACCCACGCCTGGACACCGCGCCCGAAACCTACCCCGAATGGGGGCCAGACCGCGCCTCGCTGACGCCGGAGAACATCGGCCGCAAGCTGCACCTGCGCGTGGAACTGCAAACCCTGTGGCGCCTGCCGCGCAGCAACGCGCTGCTGTTCCCCATTCGCTGTTACCTGGCCTCGCTGGACGAACTGGTGCGCGTGCCCAAGTGGGGCAAACGCCTGCACCGCGTGCTGGGCAGCCTGCCGCCGCAGTTGGTCGAATACAAGGGCTTGACGCGATTTCTGCCCATCGCACTGGACTACCTAGCGCCCTTCGACGACGGCGAGCCGCTGCCCGTGGGCACCGCTGCGGACACCGACCGGCTGACCGAGATCGACCGGCTGAGCGCCTAGCCATGCTCGTCTTGACGTGCGCAGAGCCCCCATCCCAGCCTTCCCCCAGAGGGGGAAGGAGCAAGACATCCCCGGCTGCGCGGCACCTGAGCGCGCCATGTCTGACTACCTTCGCCTCCGAGCGAGGGCTGGGTCTGGCTCCCTCCCCCTCTGGGGGAGGGCTGGGGTGGGGGCACGCGTGAGGAAACGGCAGCGGTTCAACGTGACTTGTTCTTGCTGCCATTTTCAGAATGAAAACCGCTCCTGATCACCTGATTTTTTGACGCCTCCTTTCCTTCCTTCCCTTCTTTTCTTCACTGGAGAACCACATGAACTCTTGGCGTATTTCGGCCCTGGCCGACCGGCACCGCGCGCTGGGCTCAAGCCTGGCCGACTGGAACGGCATGGGCACGGCCTGGACCTACAGCACCGACCTGGCCGACGAACACGCGGCCATCCGCACCAAAGCCGGTCTGATGGATGTGTCGGGCCTGAAGAAGGTGCATGTCATCGGCCCGCACGCCGAGATGATCATCAACCAAGCCACCACGCGCAACGTGAGCAAGCTGTACCCGGGCAAGTCGGTCTACGCCTGCATGCTCAACGAGGCGGGCAAGTTCATTGACGATTGCGTGATCTACCGCAACGGGCCGAACGCTTTCATGGTGGTGCACGGCGCCGGCCAGGGCCACGAGATCCTGACGCGCGGCGCGGTGGGCCGCAACGTGGCGGTGCTGTTCGACGACGACCTGCACGACCTCTCGCTGCAAGGCCCGCTGGCGGTGGAATACCTGAGCCAGCATGTGCCCGGCATTCGCCAGTTGCCCTACTTTCACCACATGCAGACGCAGCTGTTTGGCCGCCCGGTGATGATTTCGCGCACCGGCTACACCGGCGAGCGCGGCTACGAGATCTTCTGCAAAACCGCCGACGCGCCCACCATTTGGGACACCATCGTGGCCGAAGGCAAAGCCCAGGGCATCGTGCCCTGCGCCTTCACCGCGCTGGACTGGCTGCGGGTCGAAAGCAGCCTGCTGTTTTACCCCTACGACAACTCCGACATGTACCCCATGGACGGCGAGCCGATTGGCGACACGCTGTGGGAACTGGGGCTGGACTTCACCGTCTCGCCGGGCAAAACCGAGTTCCGGGGGGCCAACGAACACTTCCGGCTGCAGGGCAAGGAGCGCTTCAAGATTTTCGGGGTTGAACTCGCCAGCACCGAAGCGGCGCAGGCTGGAGACGCGCTGTTTGACGGCAACCAGAAGGTCGGCTTCGTCACCTGCGCCGTGTATTCGCGCCTGACTGGGCGCTCCATGGCCATTGCCCGCCTGGACCCGGCCTACGCCGTGCACGGCAAGGCCATGGAACTGCGCGGCGCTGCGCTGAACTGCGCGGCCAGCGCCCACACCCTGCCGTTCGACGACCCGCAGAAAACCAAGCGCACGGCCAAGGACTGAGCCTCTTTCCACCGGTCTGCCGGTGCCTGTCTGCCTGCCGCCGCGCAGGCGGACGGGCCAACTGCACGCCCAACACGCCCTCACACCGCACCCATCATGAGCACTCCCCGCCGTTACACCCTGTCCCTGTCCTGCCCCGACCGCGTGGGCATCGTGGCCGCTGTCGCCAACTTTCTGGCCGAACACAACGGCTGGATCACCGAGGCCAGCCACCACGCCGAGACCGAGTCGCAGCAGTTCTTCATGCGCCAGGAAATCCTGGCCGACTCCTTGCAGCTCGACATCGACGCCTTCCGCGCCGAATTCGCCAAGATCGCCGCGCCGTTCAACATGCAGTGGCGCATCTCCGACAGCGCGCGCAAAAAGCGCGTGGTCATTCTGGTGAGCAAACAGGAGCACTGCCTGTACGACCTGCTGGGTCGCTGGCAGTCGGGCGAGCTGGACATTGACATTCCCTGCGTCATCTCCAACCACGAGACCTTTCGCGGTCTGGTCGAGTGGCACGGCATCCCGTTCCACCATGTGCCGGTCACGCCCGACACCAAGGCCGACGCCTATGCCCGGGTCGAACAGCTCTACCGTGAAGCCGAAGGCGATGCGATGGTGCTGGCGCGCTACATGCAGATCCTGTCGCCCGACCTGTGCGAGAAGTTTCCGGGCCAGATCATCAACATCCACCACAGTTTTCTGCCCAGCTTTGTGGGCGCCAAGCCCTACCACCAGGCCTTTAAGCGCGGTGTGAAGCTGATCGGTGCCACCTGCCACTTCGTCACCTCCGACCTGGACGAGGGGCCGATCATCGAGCAGGACGTGGTGCGCATCGACCACTCCGACGTGCCCGAGGAACTGGTGCGCAGCGGCAAAGACGTGGAAAAGGCGGTGCTGGCCCGGGGCCTGCGCTACCACCTGGAAGACCGGGTGCTGATCCACGGCAACAAGACCGTGGTGTTTCGCTGAGGGCCGCGCCATGACGGCACAGATCATTGACGGCAAGGCGCTGTCCCAGCGGCTGCGGGTGGGCTTTCGCGAACGCGTGGAGCGCCTGAAGGCGCGCGGCGTGTCACCGGGGCTGGCGGTGGTGCTGGTGGGCGACAACCCGGCCTCGCGGGTGTACGTGGGCAACAAGATCAAGGCGTGTGAAGAGTGCGGCGTGCACTCGCTGCACATCGGTCTGGCCGCCGATGTGTCCGAGGCCGAGGTGCTGGCCACCATCGAGCGCCTGAACCGCGACGCGGGCATCCACGGCATTCTGGTGCAGCTGCCGCTGCCCGCGCACATCCCGATTGCGCGCGTGCTGGAGGCGATTTCGGTGCACAAGGACGTGGACGGCTTCCACCTCTACAACGTGGGCGCGCTGGTCACCGGCACCAGCATCTTCCCGCCCTGCACACCCTACGGTGTGCAGCTGCTGCTCGACACCACGGGCATCGACGTGGCGGGCAAAAACGCGGTGGTGGTGGGCGCGAGCAACATCGTGGGCAAGCCCATGGGGCTGATGCTGTTGCAGCGCGAAGCCACGGTCACCATCTGCCACGCCAAGACGCGCGACCTGGCGCAACACACCATCCTGGCCGACATCCTGATCGTGGCCGCTGGCAAGCCGGGCCTGATCGTGCCGCAGATGGTGAAAGAAGGCGCCATCGTCATCGACGTGGGCATCAACCGCCTGCCCGATGGCCGCATCGTCGGCGACGTGTGCTTTGACGCGGTGAAGGAAAAAGCCTCGTGGATCACCCCGGTGCCGGGCGGCGTGGGGCCCATGACGGTGACGATGCTGATTGAAAACACGCTGCGCTCAGCCGAGCGCGCGTTCAAGGCGGCAGACGGAGACGAGTTTCAGGACTGGGAAGCGCCGGTGGTGAAATCGCCGGATTGACGAGCAGATCGCTCAGGCCAGCCAGCGCGCGCAGGCCTGCCAGCGTTGTACCCAGGTGGTCACGTCGGCTGCGGGCATGGGTCGGGCAATGCCATAGCCCTGAGCCAGATCGCAACCCAATGACAGCAGCATGTGCCCGTGTGCCTCGGTTTCCACCCCTTCGGCGATCACGGTCCGTCCAAACGCCTTGGCCAGGCCAATGACACCGCTCACGATGGCCAGATCGCCCTCGTCGTTGAGCATGCCGCGCACAAAACTCTGGTCAATTTTGAGTGTTTCAGCGGGCAGGCGGCGCAGGTAGGTGAGCGACGAGTAACCCGTGCCGAAGTCGTCCAACGCAAACGTCACCCCCAAACCTTGGCAAGCTTTGATGGCCACACCGACTGTGCCCATGTCTTCAACGGCGCTGGTTTCCAGCACCTCCAGCTGCAAAAGATGGGCCGAGACCTGGGGTTGCTTCGCCAACAGTGCGCTGAGCTGGGCCGCAAACCCGATTTGTTGCAACTGCCGCGCGTGGATGTTCACACTCACCGGCAGCCGCAGCCCTTGGTGTTGCCAGTGGGCCATTTGGGCGAGTGCGGTCTCAAGGACCCACTCGCCCAAGTCAATGGACAACGGATGGTCCTCAAGCTCGGGCAAAAAGGCCGACGGGGACAACAGGCCGCGATCGGGGTGTTGCCAGCGAATCAGCGCCTCAACCCCCACAACCTGCTGCGTTCGCATGTTCAATTTGGGCTGGTAGAACAGCACAAACTCTTGCCGCTCTATGGCCAGCTGAATACGGTTGAGGGTTTCGTGCTGCGTCTGAATGGCCGAGTCTTGCACCACATCAAACACATGAAAACGGTTGCGACCCGCTTGCTTGGCAGCGTACATGGCCTGATCGGCGTGGCGCATCAGCACGTCGGCGTCAACGCGGTCGTGCGGGTAGAGGGTCACACCTGCGCTGGCCGAAATACCAACCTTCACGGTTTCACCGCCTTTGGCGCACAAGGTGACCGAACGGGCGGTGGCTTCAAGCAGGGTGCCCAGGAGCGGTTCGAAATCGCAGGGGCTCTCCAAATCCACCAGCACCGCCACAAACTCGTCTCCACCCAGCCGGGCCAGGGTGTCGCTGGGCCGCAGAACCTGCCTCATGCCATGCGCCAAGAGACCCAACATCTCGTCGCCTGCCTCGTGCCCGTGGGCGTCGTTGATCAACTTGAAACCATCCAAGTCCAACATGACCACCGCCAGCGAGGTACCCCGTTGCAGACACTGCAGCATGGCTTGCTGCAACCGGTCTTCCAGCAACAACCGGTTGGGCAGACCGGTGAGCACGTCGAAATGCGCCATGTGGTCCAGTTGCTGCTGCTGGGCCTGTTGCTCGGTGATGTCAGAAAACAGCGATACGTAATGGGTGGTCTTGCCCGCACTGCTGCGCACAGCGCTGATGGTGCTGGCGGTCAGAAACAGCTCCCCATTTTTG
>JAUXXN010000083.1 GCA_030684755.1 Hydrogenophaga sp. | reverse complement strand
ACAGGTCCAGGTTAGGCTGGTAAACCTGGGTGCGCACGTCCATCAGACCCAGCACCGAATGGAACAGGTGGTCGTGCGACAAGGCTTGGTCAGCGCGCGCGCGCAGGTCGTCCGAACGCACCCCGGTGCGCTGCTGCAGCCCGGGTGACAGCCACGTCACCATGGGCACATGGGTTTGCTGCTGAGGCGCAAAGGCGTAGGGCACGCCGTGCAGGTACAGGCCGTTTTCGCCCAACGATTCGCCATGGTCTGACAGGTAGATCAGCCCCGTGTCGTGGGTGCCAGCGGCTGCGCGTTGCTGTAGCCAATTCAGCGTCTGGTCCAGAAAATGGTCGGTGTAGGCCAAGGTGTTGTCGTAGGCGTTGACCAGTTCCTCAGCGGCGCAGTCCGACAGCGTGTTGCTGGTGCATTCAGGCACAAACGGTTTGCGGCTGGTCGGTGTGCGTTTGAAATACGCCGGACCGTGGCTGCCCATGGTGTGCAGCACCAGCACCACGCCGCGTGCTCGGCGCTGCGGGTCGAGCGCGGCGATGCGCTCGTCCAGACCGTGCAACAGGGCTTCGTCAAAGCACTCGCCGCCCTCGCACAAGCCGGGCAGCTGCAGTTCGCTCGTGGTGGCGTTGGGCACGCGGGCACACACGCCTTTGCAGCCCGACTGGTTGTCCAGCCACAACACAGCCAAGCCCGCGCGTTGCAACACATCCAGCAAGTTTTCGTGCTCGGCGGTTGTGTTGCCGCCTTGGGCTCGTGTGAGCGGAGAAAACAGGCAGGGCACCGACACCTGGGTGTTGGTGCCACACGACTGCACCTGGCTGTAATTCACCAAGTCGCCCTGGGCCTGCCAGCGCGCCAGCGCGGGCGTGGTGGGCCGCGCATAACCGCTGAGCCCCCAGTTTTGCGCGCGCGCCGTTTCGCCCACCACCAGCACCAGCAGCGGGGGCCGCGCCTGCTGCGCATAGGTGGCGCCCAACTGCGCGTCTTCACCCACCGGCTGCAGGGCTTTCACCTGCTTGGGCAACTGGTCAACGGCCAGGCGGGTGGCGGCGTACACGCTGTTGAGCGGGTTGATCATGTAGCGCAGGCTTTTGTGGTTGCGCATGAGCGAGGCCATGCTCTGGTAGCTGAGCAGCGTCACCAGCACCACCACCAGCAAACCCAGCACCGCGCCGCCCGCGTTGCGCCCTGTTTGCGCCAGCCAAGGGCGCGTGCGCAGGGGCTGGCGCCAGATCCACCACAGCGGCACCCCAGCCACCAACAGCACGGTGAACAGCAGCGCGGGCGAGAGCAGGTCGCGCACTTCGCGGGCGTCGGTGTGCACCACATTGGCCAGCATGGTGGGGTCGATCACGGCGCCGTATTGCCCCATAAAGTGGGTGTTGAACGCCGCCACCAACACCAGCAACGACGCGGCAGGCCGGTACACACGGGGCCAGGCCAGCAGCGACAGCAGAACCACGGTGCCACCCCACACCAGCAAACCCAAACCACCGAGCAAAACGGCCTGCTGGCTGGGCTGCCCACCCAAGCCCAGCACCCGCTGCCACAGCGGCACATTGCCCACCACCGCCAGCCACAGCGCCAGCGGCCAAACGGCATGCCAGGGACCGGGGCCAGACACCGAGCCCAAGTACAGACGCCGAGGAAAAACCAACCAAGAAAACAACGCCACGCAAGCACCTCACAGGCCAGAACAGCCTGGCTCAGTCAGCGTAAAAAAACCAGGTTAAGTCGGCCTTAAACCCGCTGGGTCCATACCCATGAATAGACGTGCCATGTAAGGTTGAAGGCCAATGAACTGGCACTGGGCTGGGAAGACTTCATCAACTCCAGCCGTCTGCGCACGGATTCAGCGCAACCGTTTGAACTCCACCTTGCGCGCCACGAACACGCCCTGCGCGTTCTGCGCACCTTTGACTTCCAGGTAGGCCCCGTTGGCCAAGTTGGCGGGGGTGCCATCTTCGAATCGGGCGGCTGAGGCATCCACAGCCATGCCGTTGACCTTGAAACTGGACACCGACACAAAGTCGCTCACAAAGCCGTAAGACTCGTACTCAAAGCCGGTGCTGCCGCTAGAGCCGCTGGAGCTGTACCCCGACTTGAACTCCACCTTGTGGGCCTTGAACAGGTTGCCTTGCACCACGCCCTTGACCTCCAGCGGCACGCCGACCGCCAACTGGGCGTGGGTGCCTTTGTCAAAGTACGCCGTGCTGATGTCCACCGTCACGCCGTTCATCACCACATGGCCCTCGGCTGTGAGGGCACTGACTGCGCCGTACAGCTCGTTGCTGTCTTTGTAGCCGTCGTTGTCGCGGTCATCGTTTTCCAGCTCCACCTTGCTGGCGAGCAACACGCTGCCATCCCATGCGCCTTTGATTTCCAGAAAATCCCCCGCACGGATGGTGCCCGCGTTTTTGTACACCGCCTGGGTCACATTCACCCGCGTACCCGACACGGTCAGCACGCCGTTGACGGGTGCCGCCTCTGCCACGCCCTTGATCTTCAGGTACGAACCGGCCGCCACCGTGGTGCTGTAGCCCTTGCTGCCACCCACCCGCACCTCGCTCGCAGTCAGCACGCCGCCCGCCGGTGCCTGTGCCTGTGCAGCCTTGACGTTGACCAGCGCACCGTCAACCAGCACACCCGCCAGTGCTGCGCTGCCATAGCTGACCTGCAGCGTGCCGACCTGGAAGGTCTTGGCCGCTGTGTTCAAGCCACTCAGGCGGCCCACCAACCGATGGGTGCTGACCGAATCTTCCTTGTCAATCAAACTGGCCAGCACCGTGTTGTCGGATTGAACGACACCGTACACCTCCACCACGCTGCCCACGGTCAGCGACGCAAAACCAGCCACGTCTTTGTACGCAGTGGCCGGTGTGGCTTTGACCGTCATGCCCAGCACGGTGAGGGTCTGGTTCACGGCATCCAGGGCGGTGATGGGCCCGGTGGTGCCGCGCAGCAGCGCTAACGATTTGGCAGCGCCTCGGGCCGTGGCCTCGTCGGCGGTGCCGTCCACACTGACCGTCATGCCCAACGACAAATCTTGCAAACGCACGGGTCGGCCATCGTCATCCGCCATTGCGGCACCCACGGTGTCAAACCGCATGCCGTTGACGATCACCGACCCGAAACCGCTGATGGGCCCCACGTAGGTGGCGGCCACGCCAGCAGGCTGCTCTGTGATGGGAGCCGGGCCCGCGACGGGGTCGGCTCCACCGCCGCCGCAGGCCACCAGGGCAAGCGCCGCACCGGCTGAAAGCATGGATCGAACAGGAAACGGTGTCAGGAATTTCATAAGTACCTTGGTTAAAAAAAGGGGCCGCAGGGCATGCAGACCGCGCCTGCGGGTGGCCACTTCAATGAACAAGCCACCCAAGCATGGTGTGCAACTTGCCCTTAACGGCACCTGAAGCGCGCGTTCAGATGCCGTTCAGACAGGCCGCTTGCGCCACACGCTGAGCGGGCGCCTCACAGCTCCACCATTTCAAACTGCGCTTTGCCCACGTTGCACTCGGGGCACATCCAGTTGGTGGGCACATCGGCCCAAGGGGTGCCGGGCGCAATGCCGTCTTCGGGGTGGCCCTCGGCCTCGTCGTAAATGAATCCACACACCACACACATCCAGGTTTTCATGGGGTTATCTCTTCAAACAATTCAGGTTTCAACATCAGGTATGACTACGCAACAGGCAGCAGGCAGCAGGCGGTCAGTTTTTGAACAGTGCCCACAGGCTGGGCCAGTCGATCAGGCCCTTGGGGGACTGGCTCCACTCCCAGGTGATGTAAGCCGCCACGGCCAGCAGCAACAGCGCGGCCAGTGCGGCGTGGTTGTGTTTGACCAGGTCGGGGCCACGGCCTTCGGTGCGCCCGGTGAGCATGGGCGTGGTCAGGTTTTTGCGCCGCCACAGGCTGAGAGCCAGCAGCCCCCCCAAATGGGCCAGCACCAGGACCAAAAAGGCGTCGCCCACCCAGGCGTGCCAGTCGGTCAGGGCGTCGGGGCCCCACTCGTTGAAGCTGGCGTAACCCGTCAGCGTGACGGGCACCACCGTCACCAGCATGCACACCACGGCCAGCGCCATCAGCAGGTTTTGACCCTGACGCCAGTTGACACCGGCCAGCGCACGGGCGCGGCTGGCGCTGCGCAGCCAGTCGGCGCCACCGCTCAGCTTGGCCCACAGGGCCGACAGGCGGGCCTGCCGGGGGCCAAACAACCCATACACCACCCTGAACACCAGCAGCCCGGCCAGGGTGTAACCCAGCGTGACGTGCAACATGCGCCAGCGCTCGCCTTCTGCGGTGAGGTAGGCGCCCAAAAAGCTGAGCGCAAACAACCCGTGGTACATGCGGGTGGCGGCGTCAACCACCCGCCGCGACGGCGCCGGGCCAGCCACTGCTTGGGCGGCGGGGCGGGCCTGGGTGCCAGCGCTGGTAGCAACAGATGCGTTCATGATCAATCTCCTTGAAAGGCGCTGCGGTAGCGTTCGTCCAGCCCTTTGGGGAACCGAAGACTACTTTCGTCGAAGTTGCCCTTGTCGGCGGTGCTGTGGCAGGCCATGCAGTTGGCGGCGCTTTTGACGGACGCGTGCTTCCAGACCTTGGGGGTGTCCACGTCGCGGTGCTCGCGCTCGAACCATGCGCTGCGGGTGATGCGGTCGTCAGGCGGAGGAGTGGGGTCGCGGCGGACTTTTTTATAGGTGCCTGCGTGGGTTTGCAGCCAGGTGCTGATTTGCTGCACGGTGGCGGCATCCAACGAGGCATCGTCGCCATAGTGGTTGTCCAGCGTGCCCATCATGCGTTTCCATGAAGCAGCGGGCAGCAAGGCGGGTGGGTAGGCCAGGTGGCACGAGCCGCATTCTTCGGTGTACACCTTCAGCTCGTTGCGGGGCTGCAGGTTTTGGCTGTCGGCATGGGCGGCCAGCGGCGCGGCCAGGGCCAGCAGGCCGCAGGCCAGCCAGTTGGCCAGACGGGGGGAAGACAGTGCGTTCATGGTCGGGCGCTCCGTCATTTCAGGTTGATCAGGTAGGCCAACACATCGGCCTTTTCGGGGGCGGTGCATTCGCGTTTGAGCACGTCATTGCAGTTGCGGCGAAACCATTTGTCGGCCTTGGCTACGTCGGTGAAAGTTTTGGCGTTGAAGCTGGGGGCCAGCGGTGGAATGACCTTGCCCGTGTTGGGGTGCTTGCCCTCTGTGGTGGGCGGCGTGTTGTGGCACGAGGCACAGCTCCACTCGCCGCCATGGCGGCTGTTGAAAAACACCTTGCCCCGCTCGACCGAGGCCGGGGCACCGGCTTCCACCGTCCAGCGCTTGAGTTGGTCGGCTGGGGTGGTGTCGGCGGCCAGTACCGGGCCACCCACCAGCAGCGCGGCAACCAAGGCCGCCATGCCGCGCAACCGGCGGGTGTGGTCGGCTGGGCGTGGTGTGGGACAAGCGGGGCTAAGCCTGGCCGATGTGGCCGATGTGGCGATGGGGGAAAAACGGATGGTCATGAAGGCTCCTGTAGGAAAGGTGTGGTGGGTCCAGTGAGGCAAGTTTGTTGTTCTGCGCTTGAACAAAGCCTGAAGCCACCGTTCATCCCCCGTTCACCTCCGGCGGCCAAAAATGGGCTTTACCCGACCTACCCGGCAACCCTGACCACGCACCATGACCCTCATCACCACGTTCGTTACTTTCATTGCCCTGCTGGCCTGGGCATGGGGCAGTGCCCTGTGGGCCCACGGCGCGGGCACCGACTCTGTGCCCTGGGCCGTGTATACACAGGCCTTCTACCTGAGTGGCGTGCTGTCGATCGGTCTGATGTCGCTGGCCATGGTGCTGGCGGTGCGCCTGACTTGGCTGGAGCGCCCCTTTGGCGGCATTGACCAGATGTACCGGCTGCACAAATGGACGGGCATGGCCGCTGTTCTGTTTGCGGCCATGCACTGGTTGCTTGAAATGGCCGACGACATCGTCAAGGCGCTGTACGGCCGCGCAGGCCGCCCTGAAGAACAGGAATACGGCGGCTGGCTGGGTGCCATGCAAGACGTGGGTGAAGAGCTGGGCGAATGGGCCATTTACGTGGCGCTGGGCATGCTGGTGATCACGCTGTGGAAGCGGTTCCCGTACCACCTGTGGCGCCACCTGCACCGGGTCATGCCGGTGCTGTACCTGGGTGTGGCGCTGCATGCGGCGGTGCTGGCCCCGGCAGACTACTGGGCGCATCCCATCGGCTGGCTGCTGGCGGGCTTGCTCACAGCAGGCTCACTGGCCGCCGGGTGGACGCTGACCGGCCAAGTGGGCCGCAGCCGCCGGTACGCGGCCACGGTGGTCAGTGTGCAAACGCCCACGCCCGGCGTGACCGAGCTGGTGTGCCGCGTTCAGGGCGCG
>JAUXXN010000079.1 GCA_030684755.1 Hydrogenophaga sp. | reverse complement strand
CGCGCCGAACCCTCGGGCAGTGCGCCACAAGGCCTGTGGTCGCTCACGAGCCCGGTCAACGGCCGGGTCATCCGGCTGCACAAGGACAGCAGCGAACCAGTGCAGGCCGGGGCGCCGCTGCTGGAAATCGGCGACACCAGTGCCATGGAAGCCGTGATCGACGTGCTCTCTGGCGACGCACCGCGCATCACCGCAGGCGCCGCCGTGCAGCTGAGCACCGGCCGCAACCAGCCGCCGCTGGCCGGGCAGGTGGCCCGCGTGGACCCGGTCGCCTTCACCAAGACCTCGGCCCTGGGCATCGAAGAACAGCGCGTCAACGTCACGGTGGCGCTGAACGCATCGCCGGAAGCACTGCAGAAACTCGGCGACGGCTTCCGCGTCGACGCGCGCATCACCGTGTTGGCCCAAGACGGGGCGTTGCTCGTGCCCTCGGCCGCGCTGGTGAGGCAGGGCGAAGGCTGGCAGGTGTTCGTGGTGGAAGCGGGCAAAGCACGCGCCAGGGCGGTGACGTTCAGCGACCGCAACGCCGACAGCGCCTGGGTGAAAGACGGACTGAAGGCAGGGGAGACGGTGATTCTTTATCCGGGGAGCGGGATGGAGGATGGGCGGGCGGTGCGGGGGAGGAGCGGTGTTTGATGGCTTTTCCCCATACCAAAAGCCTGTATTCGTTGTTGCTGTGTTTGTAGCCTGTGGGCTACAATTTGCGCATGCGTGTCGAGAAGACCAATGACTACCGTGACTGGATTGACGGACTGAAGGATCTGTCCGGTCGCGCTCGCATCCTCATGCGGGTGGATCGGTTGATTCACGGCAATCCTGGCGTTCACCGCAACCTGACCCACGGCGTGTCAGAGTTGAAGGTGGATTTCGGTCCGGGTTACCGGGTTTACTACACGCAACAGGGTGATCGCTTGCTTCTTCTGCTGATTGGCGGAGACAAGTCCACGCAGTCCAAAGACATTGCCAAGGCCATCCTGTTGGCTCAGGCGTACGGAGACTCTTCATGACCAGCCCTTCGCGCAAAGCACAGAACAAGGTGAAGACCTCTTCTTACGATGTGGCCGAGCATCTGCGCACGCCCGAAGAGATGGCGGCTTATCTGGATGCCTGGCTGGATGAAGCGGCCGACGACGTATCGGGCATTGCCCGAGCTCTGGGCGACATTGCCCGGGCCAAGGGCATGAGCCAGGTGGCCCAAGAGACCGGTCTCAGCCGGGAGAGCCTGTACCGCGCCCTCAGCGAGGGCGGCAACCCCAGTTTCGCGACCGTGCTCAAGGTTGCCCGAGCACTGGGTCTTCGGCTGCACGCACAGCCGGCCTGAGGGCTGCCAGGCGACTGCCCAGGACGTCGCCGCTCGCTGGATGGTGCGGATTACGAGTAGTTCCAGAACAGGCAATCTTTTAGATAGCACACGTCCTGCTGCCGCGAAGGACTGAAGCCAATCTGGGCCTCGAACGCGGCCTGTTCGTCCTCAGGCAGGTCGTCGCTGTCATCGTTGGCCAGCCAGACTGAACGGGTGACGAAGGGCACCACCTCGTCCAGCTCGGTCTGTGAAAACCGTTCCATGCCCAGTGCGGCGCAGCAGGCCGCCACCCCGGCCAGCACAGCAGGCCACGGTGCGGGCAAGTCGGCTTCTTTCACCACCGTCCACTCGGATCGCCTGCGCTGCTCGGGCGTCCAGTCCGGCTGGGGTTCGGTCCAGCGGCTGAATTGCACTTGCCAGGCCGGGTACAGCCTGCACAGCTTGAGCCAGCAAACCATACCGGTCTGGCCGGTTTCGGCTTGGCGCTGGGCCAGGGTCTTTGCATTCCGTGTGTCATTCCAGACCCGGCCATCCTTGGCGTTGAATGCCAGTCGCAGACTCACCACCCTGTCGTTGTCGAACGGGTCCTGGTGCGGGTCCACACCGATGCCCAGCGGGGTCAGTCGCTGCAACAGGGTGGCCGTGATCGCCTCGCGATCCCAGGACTTCTGGTGGCGCAGGTCCGGTGCCTCTAGGTAGCCGTGGGGGTAGAGGGTGCGCAGGTGTTGTTCGAGGTCGGCTCGCATGGGCAGGGTCAATCCAGCGCCGTGTACAGCAACTCCGTTTGCAGCTGGCTCAACAGCTCGTCTTCCAGTTGGTTCAGCGCATCCGATCGGCCGTCGGGTTCGAAGTCTCTCGGATCTGCTGAGTCTTCCCATTCCTCGTCAAAGCCGCTCTGGGCCAGCCACAACACCAGCCGCTCTTCCCGTGGCAGGGCTTTGATGGCTTCGTACACGCTGCCACCCAACGTGCTGCGCAATATGTCGGCGAGTCCGTGCCCGTCGGCCTGCAAGATGCGAGCGGCTTCCAGCCACTCGTTGTCTGCTGCTTCAATGCCGTGTGCCGGTCGACTTTGCATAGCCTGCTGTATGCCTTGCAGCACAGCGTCCATGAGGGCGGGTGCGCGTTGCCGGGCCACGTCTTTCAGCAGTGAGCGCCAGAACGCGCTGTGTCGTTGGTGTTGCTCTGCTTCGGCAAGCGCGTCGTTCAATTCGTCTTCCTGTGTGGGTGAACCGTCTGCCGCGACCGTCACCATCAATTGGTGGTTGGCTTCTGGCCCCGGGCCGGTGTCGGTGAAGACATGTTTGACCGCTGTCACGCGGAACACCGGATGGGGTTTTGTGGGGCTGTGCCAGGCGAGGCCGGGCACTTCCAACACGTCACCCACGGCCAGCGTGGGCAGGGGCAGGTCGTTGGCTTCGGTGCCCCATACCGGTGGCGCGTCAAAAGAGTCGATGTGAACGATCAGTTCCTGGTACATGCGGCGTCCTCGTCAGGCGGCGGTGGGTTTGGCCTTGCGGGCCTTGGGGCTGGGTGTGGCGGCAGGCGCGGTTGCGCCAGTGAGCTGCTGGTACAGGCCAAAGAGGTAGGCAACGCGGGCCGCATCGCCCTTGTCGCCCCTGTAGCCGTAGGCTGCGTCTACGGCCTTGTCCAGTTGCTGGTGGGCTTTGCGCAGTTCAGCGGGCATCACGTCGGGGTCGTACAGGTCGGCCAGTGACGAAGGTCGATCGCCTTGCTGGAACTTGGCTCGGGCATCGAGCACGCCTTGTGCGGCCTTTTGAATTTTCTCTATTGAAAAACCAGTTGTGAAGTTCAATAGGGTAAGACGTGATCGGATGTTTTGATCTGGGAAGTGCTCCAAAAGGGTTTCCTGCTCTGAGTTTTCCAAAACAAATACCCGTGATACCCCGTTATCCATCAACTTTGCAAAACACCTTTCGGCAGGATTTTTTGGTTTTTCGCCAAGTTCGGGCCAGGGGAAATTGTTGTAAACGATGTCTTTGGAGTAACGGTAGCGGCTTTCGAGCCGACCACAGGTGGCACGCACCCAGGCGTTGTGCATCGTGCTGGTGAGGATGCCAAAGTGATACAGCGTGGCGCCTGAAATCACGAACAGCAGGTCACTGCTCAAGGTGGATTTGTCAAGATAACCAACAGGCACGAACTCCCGTCGTTCGGACGAAACCTTTGCAACGACCAAGTATTTGCTGTTAGGAACGTTCTCCACATGAAAACGCAAAGGCGTTTCGGCCAGTTTGATCGTCGGGGTGCTTTTGCTGGCCCGGCGCATGGCTTTGACGGCTTGCACGCGCTTCATGACTTCTGGCATGGCACGTAGTTCTGAGGGAGGGCAATCACGCAGCCAGAGACACCAGCGTTCGTAACCATTGATGAACTCGTCCGCCCCCAGCCAGCGGCGGAAGTAGGGCTCAGCACCCGGCTCAAGCGCCAAGAAGGCTGCCTTCTCTTCGGTGGTGAAGAGGTAGTGCCCGCCGTCGATGGGCTTGTTGCCGATACCGATTTCGGGCGCGTCACACAGCGGCTTGCTGCGCCGGGGCAGCACTACGTCGGGCGCGTCCACCAGGTACGGGTTGATGTTTTGGGCCGGTACGGCCAGCGGCTCGCCTTTGATATTGTCGTACTGGTAGATCGTCTTGCCCGACAGATCGGCCAACCCGAAGCCGACGATGACACAGTGCACCGCAGCCACGCCTTTTGCGTCGTTGCTCCACTGGAAGGTGCGGTGTGCGAACTGGATCTGCACGCCCTGCGAGAGCATCCAGCCCCAGAGAACGCCCACCTGTTCGCCTTGGGTGATGCTGTTGGTTGACACAAAGGCCGCGCGGCACGCCGGGTGCGCTTTGAGGTAAGGAACTGCTTTCACATACCAAGCGGCCACAAGGTCCAACAATCCGGCGTTGGGCAGCGTGCCAAAGACCTTGGCTACCTCTGCGCGCTGCGCGTCGCTTAAGACTTTGGCTCCTACGAAAGGTGGGTTACCAATGAGGTAGTCACACAGCTCTGGCGGCAAAACAGTTGCCCAGTCGGTGGTGAGGGCGTTGGCGCATTTGATGTTGGCCTTCTTGACCAGCGGCAGGCGGTTGAAGTTACCGCCCAAGGCCTTGCTGGCGCGTTGGTTTTCCTGGTGGTCGGTGAGCCAGAGCGCCACGGTGGCGATGTGGGCGGCGCTGGCTTCGATTTCTATACCGTGGAACTGGTGCACGTCGCACTGGATTTGTTCGAACTGTTTGGCGTCCAGCGTGGCGCTGACGGTGCGCTTTTTCTGTTGGAGGCGCAGCCGAGCTTCAACGGCCTCCAGCTCCAAACGGCGGATTTCACGGTATGCGATGACGAGGAAGTTGCCGCAGCCGCAGGCCGGGTCCAAGAACATCAAGCCGCGCAGCTTGGTCAGAAATGCGTCGAGCGCTTTTTCCCTTGCACGCACGGCCTTGAGTTCGGCGGTGAGCGCATCGAGAAACAGCGGTTGGATCACGCGCAGGATGTTTGTTTCGCTGGTGTAGTGGGCGCCCAGTTCGCGGCGCTTGCTGCTTTTGGCCTTGAGGCCTTCGCCGTCGTGGTGGATGACAGCCTGGAACAGCGAACCGAAGATGGCTGGGCTGATCTGTGACCAGTCGAAGTCTTCGGCACAGTGCAGCAGCAGGGTCCGGGCCTTGCTGTCGAAGTAGCAGCGTTCGAGCTGGCCTTCAAACACGCTGCCGTTGATGTAGGGGAAGTCCTGCAACTCGGGCGGCAGGTTCTTCGGCCTCTTGTGCTCGGGGCGGTTGAGGGTGTCGAACAGGTTTTGCAGCTTACCGTCGAGGTCGCTGCCATCTTCCCCGCTGTGCTGGCGTATGTAGGTTGCAAAAGCACCGTTGACTTCGAAGATGCCGGTGTCGTCGGCGAACAGGCAGAACAGCAGGCGCACCATGTAGCGTTCGAGGTCGGCGCCGATGTAGCCGCCTTCGCGCATGGCGTCGTGCAGTTCGGCGATCTTGCGTGCGGCGTCTTCGTTGACGGCGATCTGCTCGGCCTGGGCCTGGGTTTCGTACCCGGCCAGGAAGAGGTAGGCGTCGAGGTGCTGGTCGAAGTCGCTGAGCCTGTGTTTCAGCGGTGCGGTCTTGCCGTCGGTCTTGTGCAGGTGCAGGTGCTCGAAATCGCTGACCAAGATGTGGTTGGGCAACTCTTCGTCCTTGAGACCGTGCAGATACTCGGTGGCCTGTATATAGGCTTCGTCGAGGTCTTCGCCCCGCGACTTCATTTCGATCAGCAGTTTGCCGGGGTAGAAGCCGTCGATGCGGCCACGCTTGCCGCCGAGCTTTTTGACGCGCTGCTCGAAGCTGACCAGGCGCTTGTGCGAGAAGCCGAAGACTTCGCAGAGATCGCGGATGAAGTCCTGCGCTTGTCCCATCTCGTAGCTGGCATCACCGTATTCCTTCATGAACCGGTAGGCGCGGTGGCGAACTTCCTTTTTGTTGAGCGTGACAGTCATGTGGTGTGTATTGTTGGTTGTTGTGGCTGTGATTTCCCCGCCGCAAGTATGCCGCCGAGCGTGGGGGTTTCCTCTGACCAACCTCCCATTTCTGTACCGTTGACACGCTGGTGTTCAGCAGCTTGGCGAACACGGCCTAGCTGACCCGTGTCGCCTCGCGGATCTGCTTGATCTGATCGGGTTGCAGGGGTTCGGCTGGCGGCAGGCACAGCTGGTCGAACTCGCGCAGCGTGGCTGGGTCCATCACGCCAGCCTTGTGCAGTCCCTGGGCCGTGTCGTGTACGGCGTCGAGGATGGGGGATTGGGTTTTACGCATGCTTGTCCTTACCGATTTAGCGACCGCAACGCCGACAGCGCGTGGGTGAAGGACGGACTGAAAGCGGGGGAGACGGTGATTCTTTATCCGGGGAGCGGAATGGCGGATGGGCGGGCGGTGAGGGGGCGAAGGAGTCTGCCGTAAAAGCTTCCCAGCTTAACGAGATTGACCAAATTTTCGAAGTTGACTAGACTCACCCCACCTTGCTCCAGTACGCCATGAATGTTTCGTGGGACTGGTTACCGAAAGAGGTGTGATTTGGCTTCAGTCAACAAAGTCATCTTGGTTGGATACATCAAACGAGATCCGGAGATCCGTTACCTGCCTTCAGGCGCTCCTATTCGCCAGAACGCATCAGATATGTCCGCTTCAGAACCCTCGGACTATTTGGACCATTGCTACGCGATCGTGTCGCGTCACCTGCTCGGTGAGCACGCGTTTGTCGCGAAGGCTTCCTCGTTCACTCCAATCACATTGAACAGAAGTGATCGCGGTCAAAGCAAGCCGGGAAGACGAGCTCCAGCCACCCATTCCGGCCGCGTTCGGTCATCCAGTTTTTTCGGCAGCAGCAAGGCAGACAAGCGCAACGCGCCATAACAGTGGGCATCAGTGAACGCACATGAACACTTTGACTTTTCCCCTCTCTGTTGCTCTTGAAACCCCAACCCACCGTGCCGTTTCAGCCGACCCCTACGCCAGCGAAGCGCAGACCGACGCGCTGCTGCGTTCGGGCGCGGCCTACCGGCGTGAGCGCATGCAGGCGGCCGACATGATCACCACCGACGAGGCTGCCGAACTGGCGGGCACCTCGCGCGTGACCATCAACGCCTGGATCAAGGCTGGCCGCTGCATTGGTGTCTCGCATCTGCGGCGGGGCTTCAAGCTGCCACGCTGGCAGTTTGAGCCGTTTGTATTCCCGCACCTCCAGCCGCTGTCGCAAGCGCTGGGCACCGCCGATGGCTGGCCACTGCTGGCCTTCCTGGAAAGCCCACACCCTGCGCTGTACGGCCAGACGCCCCGTGTGGCCCTGGAGCAAGGTGTGGATGCGCAGCGCGTGCTGGGTCTTGCAACAGCAGAGGGACATTGATGCCCCCTGCCCATGAATCTCAAAGAACTCAATCCTCCTATTGTTGAACTGCCCGCCGGGCAGACGTTTTTTCGGGTCCAACTGCTACGCGCACGGCCCGGTACGGTCAAAACGAATGGGCTTCTGCTGCCGTCGGCTGGCGTGTTGTCGGGGCGTTTCTGCTTGCCCGATCAGCTCACAGCCTATCTGGCTGACAGTGCAGACACCGCGCTGTTCGAGGCGCAGTTTCGTCGCGACACCAAGAGCAAAAGCCTTGTTGAACTGCGCAAACGCGCCTTGCTTCAGCTCACCACAACGCAGCCTTTGCGGCTGGTGGATCGGCGTCCACTGGCTGAGCCCTATCCGCTGCTGCTGAGTCTGCGTATTGAGCAGACCCAGGCCTTGGCACTTGACTGCTTTAATGCTGGACATCAAGGCCTGATTTACGCCTCGGCGCAGCACATGCAGCACGCTTGCATCTGCCTGTTTCCGGGTGGCATCACGGCCCTGAAGCGTCGGCAGCAGTGGCCACTGGTCAAGCCGGGCACGCGACAGTTGTTGCATGTGGTGGTGGATGCAGCTCGCCGATCAGGGGTGCCGTTGATGGAAGACGGTGCGTGACGCCGAAGTGTTCACTGCACGATCTCATCCGCCACCCCGCGATGCGCTTCGGGCTTGGCGGTGGCGGCGCTGCCCACGGCTGCACCCATCACGAGCACGATGGCCAGCCACTGCAGCGCGGTCAGCTGTTCGTGCAGGATCAGCAGGCCGAGCAGGGCGGCCACGGCGGGCTCCAGGCTGATCATCACGCCGAAGGCGGCGGGTGTGAGGCGTTTCAGGGCCACCATCTCCAGCGAAATCGGTAGGGCGCTGGAGATGGCGGCGACCGCCAGGCCCAGCGCCAGCACGCCGGGCTGCAGCAGGTCGGCGCCCGCATGGGCCACGCCGAAGGGCACCACGGTGAGGGCGGCCACGCTCAGGCCCAGGGCCACCGAATGGCCTGCGTGGAGGTGGCCCACGCGTTTGCCGAACACGATGTAGGTGGCCCAGCAGACCGCAGCGGCCAGGGCGTAGCCCACGCCCAGGGGGTCGAGCGTGCTCACGCTGTGCCCCAGCGGCAGCAGCAGGCCCAGCCCGACGATGGCCAGGGCGATCCACGCAAAGTCGATGCGGCGGCGTGAGCCCCAGCAGGCCACGGCCAGCGGCCCGCTGAATTCGATGGCCACGGCCACGCCGAAGGGGATGGTTTTGAGCGACTGGTAGAACAGCAGGTTCATGAACCCCAGCGCCACACCGTAGCGCAGCAGGCTCAGCGCATCGGCCCGGCTGAGCGCCCAGCGCCAGGGCCGCCAGACGAGCAGCATGAGCAGGGCCGAGAAGCCCACGCGCAGCGAGGTGGTGCCCAGCGAACCCACCTGGGGGAACAACTGTTTGGCCAGTGACGTGCCCAGGCCCAGCGCGGTGACGGAGCCGAGCACGGCGAGCAAGGGCAGGGCTTGCGCCCAGCGTGTGGAAGTCATGGGGAACGGGTCGCAGCGCCTTTTCAGGCGGCGCCTGGCAAAAGTGTCAGGTGTTCAGACCAGCGGCACGGTCAGGCGGTCAATGACCGGGCGGGTGTCGGGCCGCACGCCGCGCCACCAGGCAAAGGCTTCGGCGGCTTGCTCCACCAGCATGCCCACGCCGTCGGCGATGTGGGTGGCGCCAGCGGCCTGGGCCTGTTTCAAAAACGGCGTCAAGCCCTTGCCATACACCAGCTCATAAGCCAAGGCGCCCGCTGCAAAAACCCCGGCAGGCAGGGGCAACGCGGCTTGCGTGAGGCCGGTGGAGGTGGCGTTGAGAACCACATCAAACGACTCACCCGCCAGATCCTCAAAGCCACCGGTTTGCAGGTCCACATGGGCGGCAAAGTCGCGTTTGAGTTGGTGGGCTTTGTCGGCGCTGCGGTTGGCCACGGCCAGCAGCGCGGGTTTTTGCAGGGCGATGGGCACGATGGCGCCGCGCGTGGCGCCACCGGCACCGCACAGCAGCACGCGCTTGCCCGCGAGCGACACGCCCAGGTTGCGCTGGATGTCGTTGACCAGACCCAGGCCGTCAAAGTTGTCGGCGTAAATGCGGTCGCCCTCGAACTTGAGCGCGTTCACCGCCCCGGCCAAGCGGGCCGATTCCAGCGGGTCGGTGGCCAGTTCAAACGCTTGCAGCTTGAACGGCAGCGTGATGTTCAAGCCGCGCCCACCTTGGGCGCGAAAGGCGTGCACCACCGCCGCAAAGCCGTCCAGCGGCGCTTCGATGGCGGTGTAGACCATGTCTTGGCCGGTGGCCTGCGCAAACAGGCCGTGGATCAGCGGGGACTTGCTGTGGGCAATGGGGTGGCCGATGACGGCGTAGCGGTCGGTGGCGTGGGTTTCGCTCATGGAAGGGGTTCGGGTTTGTGTTTTGATACGGGCCTTGCCTTTGTCGGCAGATTCACAGCATTTTCAGCAGCAGACCAACATGGACAACAGCAGCGCAGCGCCCACTTTGTGGTTTGACAGCCAGAATTTGGTTGAGCAGGTGGATTATCAGACGTGGACCCGGGGGCAAAAGCTGTTCCTCTACGGCAAGGTGTTGCGTCATGAGGTGCGCCGCGATGGCGTTTCTTGGGTCGTCACCGGGGCGGTGCAGGGCACGCAGGTGAAACCCTACACGGTGCAGGTGGAGGTCACGCTCGACCCGAAAAACCGGTTGGTGGACTGGTACGCCACCTGCAGTTGCCCGGTGGGCGTGGCTTGCAAACACGCGGTGGCCCTGACTCTCAAAGCGGGCACCAGTGGTTTGCGTGTGGGCGGCATGGTCGTACCGGCCCAGACCAGCCCCACCAGCCCGCCCGCCCCTGTAGCCCAGTCCAGCCCCATGGCCCAGCCCAGCCCCATGGCCCGGATGGAAGCCGCGCGGCAACTGGCCCAAGAGCTCCATGCGCAGCAAGCCGAGAATGTGGCCGACAAGCACCTGCTGGATTGGCTGGGCAAACTGCAAGCCACCCAGGTACGCA
>JAUXXN010000077.1 GCA_030684755.1 Hydrogenophaga sp. | reverse complement strand
TGGGACCGCAAAAGCCAGGTTTTGGTGAAGAAATTGCCGTAAAAATGTTCACGCTGCAGGGCATATTGACGCAACAGTTTGATTTTTATCAAGCCATTGCGCTTACCGTTGCAGATACTGGCTTGTTGTGTGACAGAAAGATGAATTCCTATGACAGAACGCGCCACCCCCAACACATCCGCTACCAAAACAGCCCCTTCTGCGGTCAAACCACGGGCGCTACGCTCGCCCAAAGTCATTGCCTCGCGCCCGTTTGAAACGGAAAAAAAATCACGTGCTGCTGTGAAATCGGCCCAGCCTGCCACTGAAATGCCACGCCGTGTGACGCTGGGTGACACCAGCGGTACCACCCAGCCCCAAAAAATCCGCCAAAACTCGGTTTCGAGGACTGTGGTCTCACGTCAGGCAGCCAAGCTGGCGGCGGTGCAAGACATTCTTTCGCGCCCTGAAAGTAACCAACACGACAAGGCTGAGTCGCTGCGCGCCATTTTGGAAGGTGCCGCACCCGACGACGCCAAGGCCATTCGCCGTTTGCTCAAGCAAGAAACGCAGGTGGTGCGAAGCGAAGCTAAGGCCATGGTCAACCCCGACGAGGCGCTGGCCGCCGACTGGCGCAGCGGTGCCTATCCATACAAAAACCTGCTGTCGCGCCGGGTGTACGAATCACAAAAATACCAGCTGCAAGTGGAGCTGCTCAAGCTGCAGGCCTGGGCCAAAGAAACCGGCCAGCGTGTTGTTATTTTGTTTGAGGGACGCGACGCAGCAGGCAAGGGCGGCACCATCAAACGCATGATGGAACATCTGAATCCACGCGGTGCCCGTGTGGTGGCACTTGAAAAACCCAGCGAAGTGGAGCGCGGCCAGTGGTACTTTCAGCGATATGTTCAGCATCTGCCCACGGCGGGCGAGATCGTGTTGTTTGACCGCAGTTGGTACAACCGCGCGGGCGTTGAACGCGTCATGGGTTTTTGTAGCGAAGACGGATACCAAGAGTTCATGCGCCAGGCACCGCAGTTTGAGCGCCAACTGGTGCGCAGCGGTGTGCACCTCATCAAATTCTGGTTTTCGGTGAGCCGCGAAGAGCAGCGCCGCCGCTTCAAAGAACGCAAGGCCCACCCGCTCAAACAGTGGAAGCTCAGCCCGATTGACCTGGCTTCGCTGGACAAGTGGGACGACTACACCAAGGCCAAGGAAGCCATGTTTTTTGAGACCGACACGGCCGACTCGCCGTGGACCGTGATCAAGAGCGACTGCAAAAAACGCGCCCGTCTGAACGCCATGCGCTACCTGCTGCAAAAACTGCCCTACACCAACAAAGACCCGAAAAATATTGGTGCACTGGACTCGCTGATTGTGGGCCGTGCCCATGTGGTGTACGAGCGCGGCGAGCGCCCCGGCAGCGCCATTCTGTAACGGTGTCTTTCAGCGACCCGGGCGCCGTACCCACAGCACCACGGCCAGCACCACGATGGCCGTGAAATACAGGAAAGACCAGTTCGCGATCGACAGGCCCAAAAAGGTCCAGTCGATCGCAGAACAGTCGCCACTGCCTTTGAAGATCATGGGAATGGCGCGCTTGAGCGGGAAGGACTCGATCATGCCGAAGAAGTCGCGCCCGCAGCTCAGCACCTCGGGCGGGTACCACTGCAGCCACGTCTGGCGCGCCGCCACAAAGGCACCGAACACCGCCAATGCAGCCATCAGCCACACCCCGGTGTGGCGCGCACCCGGCTTGGGCAGCACCGCCGCCAGCACCGCCACCAACACCACCAGAATCAACGCGTAGCGCTGCACGATGCACATGGGGCACGGCTCCAGCCCCACGCTGTGCTGCAAATACAGGCCAAAGGCCAGCATGGCGGTGCTGCCTGCGGCCACCAGGCCCAGTATCTGACGAGGATAACGCTCAAAAACAGAGGGGGCGACGGTCGGAATCGTGGGGATCAAGTCAGTGTCCTTCTAGGAATACGCGGGCTTTGCGCGGTGAAACCACCAAGGTCTCACCTTCCTGAAAGCCCGAGGCCTTGAATTGTTGCGCAGGAATTTGCGCTTCAATCAAGGGATCGTGTCCTGGACGTTGATTGCTCTGCAACGGCAAGAGTTCCAGCCGCGCAATCGGCCCCACCACAATGGCCCGGCTGAGCTGGGCCACGATGCCGCTGGCACCGGGCGTGTAGCGCTGCACGTCCAGATCGTGCGGGCGCACATAGGCAAAAGCCTGGGCGTTTTGCGCGTTGGCGTGCTCGGGTGTGTCAATGGCCACACCATCCAGGTGCAGCAGCCCTTCGTGGGCGCGGCCATGAAACAGGTTCACATCGCCCAGGAAGCCGTACACGAACGGGCTGGCCGGGTGGTCCCACACGTCCTGCGGCGAACCGCTCTGCTCCACCACACCCTTGTTCATCAGCACCACGCGGTCGGCCACTTCCAGCGCTTCTTCCTGGTCGTGCGTGACGAAAACGCTGGTCACGTGCAACTCGTCGTGCAGGCGGCGCAGCCAGCGGCGCAGTTCCTTGCGCACCTTGGCGTCGAGCGCGCCGAAGGGCTCGTCGAGCAGCAGCACCTGGGGTTCCACCGCGAGGGCACGGGCAAGCGCGATGCGCTGGCGCTGGCCGCCCGAGAGCTGCGCGGGGTAGCGGTCAGCCAGCCAGTCCAGTTGCACCAGGCTCAGCAGAGCGTGTACTTTTTTCTGGATCTGCGCATCGCTGGGCCGCTCGCCACGCGGCTTCACGCGCAGGCCAAAGGCCACGTTTTCAAACACGGTCATGTGGCGAAACAGGGCGTAGTGCTGGAACACAAAACCCACGTTGCGCTCGCGCACGTGTACATCGGTGGTGTCTGCACCACTGAAATGGATGCTGCCGGTGTCGGGCGCCTCCAGTCCGGCAATGATGCGCAGCAGGGTGGTTTTGCCGCAGCCCGAAGGCCCCAGCAGCGCCAGCAGTTCGCCCGAGGCGATGTCCAGGTTCACGTTGCGCAGCGCCTGAAAAGTGCCGAAGTGTTTGTTGACGTTGCGAATTTCAATGCTCATATCCATACTCTTTCTTCAGACCTCAGACCGAAACGGCTGTGGCGGGCGCATGTTGGGTGGGCCGCTCCGGCGGCAGCTCGGCAATAGCTTTCATTTCGCGCTCGTGGCGCCACTCCACCACGCTCTTGATGGCCAGCGTCACCAAAGCCAGCAAGGCCAGCAGCGAAGCCACGGCAAACGCCGCCACCGACTGGTATTCGTTGTAGAGCACCTCCACATGCAGCGGCATGGTGTTGGTTTGGCCGCGAATGTGGCCCGACACCACACTGACCGCGCCAAACTCGCCCATGGCCCGGGCGTTGCACAAGATCACGCCGTAAATCAGCCCCCATTTGATGTTGGGCAGCGTCACATACCAAAAGGTCTGCCAGCCAGTGGCGCCCAACACAATGGCCGCCTGTTCCTCCTCGTTGCCCTGCGCCTGCATCAGCGGAATCAGCTCGCGGGCAATAAAAGGCACGGTTACAAAAATGGTGGCCAAAATAATCCCCGGTACCGCAAACACAATCTTGATGTCGTGCTCCATCAGCCAAGGCCCCAGCCAGCCCTGCGCGCCAAACACCAGCACGTAAATCAGCCCCGCCACCACCGGCGAGACCGAAAACGGCAGATCGATCAACGTGGTTAGAAACGACTTGCCCCAAAACTCGTACATGGCCACACACCAGGCCGCCGCAATGCCAAACACCAGGTTCAGCGGCACGGCCACCGCAGCGGTCAGCAGCGTCAGGCGAATGGCCGACCAGGCGTCGGGCTCTTGCAGCGCTTCCCAGTAAGCGTCCCAGCCCTTGCGCAGCGCTTCGGTGAACACGGCGGCCAGCGGCAGCACCAGGAACAAAAACATAAACGCCAGCGCGGTGCCAATCAGCACATAGCGCACCCAGGCGGACTCGGTGGTGCCCTTGCGGGCGGTGCGAATGGTTGTCGTGCTCATGCGTTGCTCCCTCCCGAGCGCTTGCGCTGCCAGGTTTGCAGGCCGTTGATCAGCAACAACAACACAAACGAGACCACCAGCATCACCGTGGCCACGGCGGTGGCGCCGGCGTAGTCGTACTGTTCCAGCTTGCTGATGATGATCAGCGGCGTGATTTCAGAAACCATGGGCATGTTGCCGGCAATGAAAATCACCGATCCGTATTCACCCACCCCGCGTGCAAACGCCATGGCAAAACCCGTGAGCAGCGCCGGTGCAATGCTCGGAAAAATCACCCGGCTGAAGGTCTGCCAGCGCGTGGCTCCCAGGCAGGTGGCGGCCTCTTCCAGCTCTTTTTCGGTATCTTCCAACACCGGTTGCACGGTGCGCACCACGAACGGTAGGCCAATAAAGATCAGCGCAATCACCACCCCGTTGGGGTTAAAAGCCAGCTGAATGCCGTGCGGCTCTAGGTATTGGCCAATCCAGCCATTGCCCGCCAGCAGCGCGGTGAGCGAAATGCCCGCCACGGCGGTGGGCAGGGCAAACGGCAAATCGACCAAGGCATCGACGATTTTTTTGCCCGGAAAGCTGTAGCGCACCAGCACCCAAGCCACCAGCAGACCAAACACCACATTCACCAACGCGGCGATGAGCGAGGCGCCAAACGTGAGGCGGTACGAGGCCATGACACGCGGCGAAGAAACCGCTTCCCAGAACTCTGGCCAAGTCAACGTGAAGGTTTTGAAAACCAAGGCCGACAGGGGAATCAACACAATCAGGCTCAGGTACAGCAGCGTGAACCCGAGCGTGATGTTGAAGCCGGGCAGCACACGGGCGCTCCGGCGCGCGCGGCTGCCTTCTGCCGACCCCAAGGTCGGCAGGGATGCAAGAGCGACCGACATTTATTTACCCAGCGTGTAGAGCTTGTCGAACTGGCCACCGTCGTTGAAGTGCACTTTTTGCGCTTCACCCAGCGAGCCAAAGTAGTCGTTCACGGTGAACAGCTTGAGTGGTTTAAAAGTGCTGGCGTAGCGCTTCAGCACCGCATCAGAACGTGGGCGAATGCCGTGTTTGGCCGCGATCTCTTGCGCTTCTTCGGTGTAGAGGAAGTCCAGATAAGCCTTGGCTTCAGCTGCCGTGCCCTTTTTGTTCACGGTGCGCTCCACAATGGCCACTGGGTTTTCGGCCACGATGCTGCTGCTGGGGTGAATAGCGTCCACCTTGCCTGCGCCAAACTCGCGATCCACCGACACCACTTCGGACTCAAACGTCACCAACACATCGCCGATGTTGCGCTGCAAAAAGATGCCGGTGGCATCGCGTCCGCCGCGTGCCAGCACCGGTACGTTTTTGTAGAGTTTGCTCACAAAATCAGCGGCCTGTGCGTCGGTGCCGCCCTTGGCCCTCACCGAGCCCCAGGCGGCCAGGTAGGCCATGCGGCCATTGCCACCGGTTTTGGGGTTGACCACGATCACCTGCACGCCGGGCTTGATGAGGTCGTCCCAGTCCTTGATGCCCTTGGGGTTGCCGTTGCGCACCAGAAAAAGCATGGTGCTGGTGGTGGGCGCGGCGTTGT
>JAUXXN010000076.1 GCA_030684755.1 Hydrogenophaga sp. | reverse complement strand
CTGAACCGCCCCGGGTTTTGAGGAGGCTCTTTTCCCTGAGAGGATAGAGCCATGAGCAAGAAGTCAAACCAGTTTTCACCTGAAGTCCGCGAACGCGCTGTTCGCATGGTGCGCGAACATCGCAGCGAATACCCCTCGCTGTGGGCTGCCATCGAATCCATCGCCCCCAAGATCGGCTGCGTGCCCCAGACCCTCCATGAATGGGTCAAGCGAGACCAGATCGATACCGGCGTGCGCGATGGCATCACGACATCCGAACGTGAGCAGATGAAGGCGCTGGAGCGCGAGGTCAAGGAGCTGCGTAAAGCCAACGAGATCTTGAAACTGGCCAGCGCGTTTTTCGCCCAGGCGGAACTCGACCGCCGTCTGAAGTCCTGAACAACTTCGTCGATCAGCATCGACAGGCCTACGGGGTCGAGTCGATCTGCAAGGTGCTGCAGATCGCCCCTTCAGGCTATTGGCGTCATGCTGCGCGTCAACGCAATCCCCAACTGCGCAGCCCGCGCGCCCAACGTGACGACACCCTGGTGCCACACATTGAGCGCGTTTGGCAGGCCAACATGCGGGTCTATGGCGCCGACAAAGTCTGGAAACAGATGAACCGGGAAGGAGTTGTCATTGCCCGCTGCACGGTCGAGCGCTTGATGAAACGCCTGGGCTTGCAGGGCGTGCGCCGCGGCAAGGTGGTGCGCACCACCATCAGCGACATGAAGGCACCGTGCCCGCTGGACCGGGTCAACCGGCGGTTCTTGGCCGAGCGGCCCAACCAGCTGTGGGTCTCGGACTTCACCTACGTCTCGACCTGGCAGGGCTGGCTGTACGTGGCCTTCGTGATCGACGTATACGCCCGGCGCATTGTGGGTTGGCGGGTCAGCACCTCCATGCACACGGAATTCGTTCTGGATGCCTTGGAGCAGGCGCTGTATGCCCGGCAACCCGAGCGCGATGGCGAATTGATTCATCATTCCGACAGGGGGTCGCAATACGTCAGCATTCGCTACAGCGAACGGCTCGCAGAAGCTGGCATTGAGCCCTCTGTGGGCAGCAAGGGCGACAGCTACGACAACGCCTTGGCTGAAACGATCAACGGGCTGTACAAGGCCGAGGTGATCCATCGCCGGTCATGGCCCACCCGTGAATCGGTGGAACTGGCAACGTTGGAATGGGTGTCCTGGTTCAACCATCACAGGCTGCTCGGACCCATCGGATACATACCGCCTGCAGAGGCTGAGGCAAACTACTACCGGCAACTCGCCAGTCAGTCCTCCATGGTGGCGGCCTGACTTAAACCAACCAGCCTCCACGAAAGCCGGGGCGGTTCA
>JAUXXN010000075.1 GCA_030684755.1 Hydrogenophaga sp. | reverse complement strand
GGTGAGATGATCGTGTCACCCGCCACCCGCCTGCCGCTGTTTGTGCTGGGCGACACCGCCTGCTTGCAAGCCGCTGGCCCGGTGCTGAAGGCGCTGGCCAAGCTCAGCGAAGTGAAGGTGTTTGAAGACGAGGCCGCCTGGGCCGCTGCCGCGCAGGCAGCACCGGTGGCCGTGGTGGGCGAGGCGCGCATGTGCCTGTTCATGGAAATTGACGTGGCGGCCGAAAAGCTGCGCCTGGGCAAGGAAGCCACCCGCCTGGAAGGCGAAATCACCAAGGCGAGCGCCAAGCTGGGCAATGAAGCTTTCGTGGCCAAGGCACCGCCGGCGGTGATTGACCAGGAGAAGAAACGCGTGACCGACTTCACCGCCACGCTGGCCAAGGTACGCGAGCAACTGGCTCGCCTAGGGAGCTGAACCCGATTCACGGAGCTGTCTGGGCCGCTGAATCAGCAGCCCAGATTTATGGAGATTTCAGCGCGGGAGCAGATCCAGCGAGCCCCACTGGGACGGAGACGCAGCTTGCGGCGCTTCTTGATCGGCGCCATCCAAGCCATCCAGTGAAGAAAAATCGCTGTACTTGGCTTCAGGGCGCGATGCCTGAGGCGACAGGCATTCGTGGATTCGGTGCGCCACATACCAGCTCGCACGCAGCTTGGCCTCGCGCGTGTGCGAGCCCAAGCGCGGTGTCAGGTGCAAGTTGGACAAGGCGTGCAGTGGCGTTCCTTCGGCAGCAAACTTAGGATTGGCACCGTCCAGCAAACAGGCGTCAATGCGCCCATTGGACAAGGCTTGGGCCAAAGCTTCCGGATCAAACAGCGAACTGCGGCTCACTCCCACCCACAACTGTCCGTGCTTGCAATGGCTGAGCAACCGCTCATCGATCCAGCCCTTGAAACGCGAGGCATACACCACTTGAAGCGATACCGCGTCGGCACGTGCAAGCAGGTCTTGCGCCGTGGTGGGCTCGACCCCCAAGTTGCCCCAGATGGGTGCCGCATGGTGTACCGCTGGGTCGTAGCCCAACAGCCGCACACCCAGTCCCTTGAGCATGGGCGCCAGTGTGTGCGCTACCGGTGCCAGACCCAACAGCCCCACAGTACTGCCGGCGAGCTCGCGGCCCATGCGTACCTGTGAAATTTTGCGACCTAAAAGGGTACTGACCATGCCCCTGCGGTAGAGCATGAGCAGACCATAAAGCAAGTATTCGGCGTTGGAACGCACGGTGGCGCTGCGGGCCTGGACCACGCGAACCTGACGGCGTGCACAGGCTTCAAGGTCGGTGTTGTCGCTGGAAACCTGCAAGCGTGCCACCAACTGCAGTTTGGGGGAGAAGTCCAAGAACTCCTGCGACACGATGACATGAGGCGGCAAGACAATGGCCCGCGTTTTGTACATGCACTTGCGCAGCTCTATAGAGTCGTCGCCGAGCTCTGGCCGGTAGCTGACTTCATGGCGCTCCTGAAGCCAATTCAAGGCTTCGGGTACCAAAGGATCAACCAACAGAATTTCCATGTAATTCCTGTGGCGGACGGGCGCTTTTCAGCGGCGTTTCAACAGTGTGAAATGGTCACTGCCCACCGTTTGCTGTTCCAGCAATTCGTTGCCCGTCTGTTTGGCAAAGGCTTGAAAGTCGCGCACCGAGCCTGAATCGGTAGAGATCACACGCAGGATCTGGCCACTGACCATGTCAGCGAGCGCTTTTTTGGCCTTCAAAATGGGCAGCGGGCAGTTAAGGCCGCGGGCATCGAGTTCTTTGTCGGCTTGCATAGGTGTTCCTCAGAATCAATGATTCTAAGCGGGCAGATCCGCCGATCGATGCACGAATGCATTCCTAACCAACGCAGGTGTGAAGCAAAACACGGTTTTGTACTGCTTGAACAACCAGGGTTTGCGTGCTCAATCGCTGGATGGAGGTGACTCCATAAATACCGGCTCAATACCCCGGCCTCGCAGCCAATCGGCCAGGGCAAAGCCTGTACCGGCGCGCCAGCAGCGCACCTGCTCTGGGCGCAAGAGTTTGTATTCGATCAGCTCTGGAGACAGGCGAATTTCACCGTGCGCCACGGCGTGGTAAGTGATGAGCACCTGGTTCATGCGCTGAAAGTCGTGCACATCCACCAGACTGAGCTGATCGACCTGCAAGCTGGTCTCTTCAGCAATTTCTCGGCGCACCCCGTCTTCGGGGGTTTCGCCAGCCTCCATAAAACCTGTGATCAGGCCAAACATGCGGTTTTTCCAGGCAGCATTGCGCGCCAGCAGCACCAAGCCGTCCATCTCCACAATGGCGGCCAGCACCGGCGTGGGGTTGTTCCAGTGGGTGAAACCACAGGTCGCACAGCGCAAGCGTTGGACGAACCCCCCATCTTCCTCTTGCCCGATGAGAGCCAGCGGCGCCGCGCAAGAAGGACAAAACCGGAACACGGTGCTCAAGCCGGAAACACGCCGGTAGAAAGGTAACGGTCGCCACGGTCACACACAATGAAGGCAATGGTGGCGTTTTCTACCTGCTGCGCCACCTGCATGGCCACCCAGCAAGCACCAGCGGCCGAAATGCCGGCGAAGATGCCCTCTTCGCGGGCCAAGCGTCGGCACATGTCTTCGGCATCCGCCTGACTCACGTAGATCAACTCGTCGACCGTGCTGGGCTCGTAAATTTTGGGCAAATAGGCCTGCGGCCATTTGCGAATACCCGGAATGCGTGAACCTTCGCTGGGCTGCGCACCCACAATGCGCACAGCAGGGTTCTTTTCTTTCAGAAACCGCGACACGCCCGTGATGGTGCCCGTGGTGCCCATGGCGCTCACAAAATGGGTGATACGCCCAGCGGTTTGCTCCCACAACTCGGGGCCTGTGGTTTCGTAGTGGATGCGCGGGTTGTCGGCGTTGGCGAACTGGTCCAGCACCCGGCCCTTGCCCTCGGCCTGCATGCGCTCGGCCAGGTCTCGGGCCGATTCCATGCCGCCGCTCTTGGGTGTGAGGATCAGTTCGGCACCAAACGCCTTCATGGTTTGCGCCCGCTCAATGGACAGATCCTCCGGCATGATCAGCACCATGCGGTATCCCTTGATGGCAGCCGCCATGGCCAACGCAATACCAGTGTTGCCCGAGGTGGCTTCAATCAGCGTGTCGCCTGGCTTGATCTCGCCACGCTCTTCAGCGCGCCGGATCATGGACACCGCAGGCCGGTCTTTCACGGAGCCGGCCGGGTTGTTCCCCTCCAGTTTGCCCAAAATCACGTTGCCACGGGCTGCGTTAAGCGCCACTCCGATGCGCTGCAAAACCACAAGCGGTGTTTTTCCGATCGAATCTTCAATGGTTGGGTAGTTCATGGTCAACACTGTGCCATAATTTACGTCTTGCGAATTACCGCCCGGGTGGTGAAATTGGTAGACGCAGGGGACTCAAAATCCCCCGCCGCAAGGCGTGCCGGTTCGAGTCCGGCCCTGGGCACCATATCAAAGCCGTGCAGCATCTGCTGCACGGCTTTTTTATTGTTTTTCAGCCCCATAGGGCCCCGCTTTGGCCACACGCGCCAGCTCATCTTGCAACACCCGTTGGTACACACGGGGCAGCTCACGGCTCATGTTGTTGCTTTCGATGCCATATCCCAGGCTGGTCCAGGTACCAGAGAGGCGCCTCAGTACCGGCTGCACCCGCCCTTGGCGCAGCTGTGCAGCCAAATTGCCCCATCGGGGCTCAGACAGCCAGGCGTACACCACCGCATCTTGGTAGCGCGGTGCAAAGCTCAATTGGGTGGCATCCAGAGGGTCGTCGGTGCGCTCGGGGTGGTAGCGTGCGGCCAGCTCTACCCAAGTGCCTGCCAGCAGTTGGTAGCGTCCGGCTGCGGTAGAACAATTGCCTTTGTTGGGTCCGCGTCCGATGGCTTCGCAGCGGTTGGGATGTCGCTCAAGCGTCCAAACGTAGCTGCCACCATAAAGCACGTTGTAAGGGCGCAACACATTCGATTCGCTGGCCGAGATGGTGCGCATCAGGGCCCGCAAATAGGGGTCGCCACCTTGCATGACCAGCGCCCGCGTACCGGGCATCAGCGACACGGGGCGCCACCACCACACCAGCAGCAACATCAAGGCCGCCACACCCAGCGCGACTCCAACGCGCCATCGCATGGGTGCTACAGATAAACCCCCTTCAGGTGGTGAAAAACGCGGAGTGAACATGCAGCCTTGAAAAAGATTGACAGCAACAGCCTGAGATACCTTGAAAAAAATGAACGGCGTTTGACTGTAACAATGTGCATTGTCCAACAGCCTGCCACTGCGCACCGTCCACCATGTTGCTGCCCTCACTTGCCGTTCTCGTCGGTCTTGCCCTGCTGGTCTGGAGCGCCGACCGATTTGTCGATGGCGCTTCAGCCACAGCAGGTCACTATTCTGTGCCGCCTTTGCTGGTGGGCATGTTGATCGTGGGTTTTGGCACGTCGGCCCCTGAGATGGTGGTGTCTACCTTGGCGGCCAGCCAGGGCAATCCCGGGCTGGCGCTGGGCAATGCTTGGGGCTCCAACATTGTCAACATCGCGTTGATTTTGGGTATCACAGCGCTGATTTCGCCCATCATCGTCCACTCCATGATTTTGCGCAAAGAGCTGCCTATCCTTGCCGCCGTCACCGCGTTGTCGGCCTATCTGGTTTGGGATGGTGAGATCAGTCGACTGGATGCGTGGGTTCTGTTGGCGGTGTTTGGCGTGCTGGTGACATGGTCCATCGTTGAGGGCATGCGCAGCGGCAGTGACACCCTGGCCGCAGAAACTGCCACGGAACTGAAGGAACACGCGATGTCGCTGAAGCTTGCTCTGATGTGGCTGGTGTTGGGTCTGGTGGTACTGGTGCTGAGTTCGCGCTTGTTGGTTTGGGGCGCCGTGGCGATTGCACAGTCGCTGGGGGTCAGCGATTTGATCATTGGTCTCACTGTGGTGGCCGTGGGCACCTCGCTGCCCGAACTGGCATCGTGTATAGCCGCCGCCCGCAAAGGCGAGCACGACCTCGCTCTGGGCAACATTTTGGGTTCCAACTTGTTCAACACACTGGCGGTGGTGGGTATTGCTGGTGCTATTGCACCTATCAGTATTGGAGCCGACTCCATCACCCGCGACCTGCCCGTGATGATCGGTCTGACCTTGGTGCTGTTTGTCATGGGCTGGGGCCTTCGTGGGCGCCAGGGGCGCATCAACCGCTGGGAAGCCGGGGTGTTGGTTGCAGCTTACCTGGCGTACACCGGCTGGCTGCTGAGCACCATCACACCAGCCTGAGGGGATAGGGTCAGTTCGGAGATTGGTCCAACCCCTGCGCCACAGTGGGGTAACGCAGGCGCAGGCGCAGTTCGGTTTTCATGCGCTGGTTGTGCAGTCGGCGTGATTCGCTCATGAAACTGAGCAGCATCAGTGGTAACTGGTCACTGGCCGCATCGCGCCCGATCCGAGGTGGTCGTGGCAGTCCGTACAAATCGGCGGCCAGATCGAAATAATCACCCATCTTCAGCTGGGTATCGTCCACCACATTCACATTGCGCTGCGGTCTTCCACGCCACAAAGCCAACATACAAGCGCGCGCCAAGTCGTGCGCGTGGATGTGGTTGGTGTACACGTCGTCGGGCTCGCGCAGCACCGGTGTGCCGCGCAACAGGCGTTCGCGTGGTGTGCCACCGACCCGGTCGGGTGCGTAAATACCGGGAATGCGCAGCACGCTGGTGCGCACCCCAGTGGCGCGGCCCAGCCAGTGCACGGCAGCTTCGGCGTCTACCCGGCGCCAAGCGCGCGGGGTGCGTGGCTGGGCAGGCGTGGCTTCACTGACCCAGCGGCCCTGCCAGTCGCCATAAACACCACTGGTGGACCCATACACCAGCGCTGCAGGCCGAGAGCGCTGCGCCAGCGCATGCACCAGGGCTCGGGTGCGCGGGTCCAGCCGCCAGTCGGCCTGCTCGCCTGACGGCGGTGGAGCCAAGTGCAACACGCGCGTGGCCAAACCGGCCAGCCGTTGCAGGCTACGGGCGTCGTCCAGGTTGCCCTGCAGCGGCGTGATGCCTTGTGCGCGCAGGCTGGCACAGCGCTCGGGCGACGAGGTGAGCGCCAGGATGCGTGCGCGCGTTCCGCCACCGAGCACGCGTGCGGCGCGCTGGCCCACGTCACCACAGCCAATGATCAGGACCCGTTCACGCCGAAAGCGTGCGGGCAAAGCGCCAAGTAGGCTCATGCGAATTCCGAATTTGCGACAATGGAATGTTACCGGTGACGCTGCTGCGCACCGAAGGTACTTCAACACCCAAGACTGTATGACATTCACCATCACCGTTCAGCCCAGCGGCCGCACCTTTGATTCGCAACCCAACGAGACCATGTTGGCGGCCGGCATCCGCCAGGGCATCGGCCTGCCCTATGGCTGCAAAGACGGCGCCTGCGGCTCGTGCAAATGCAAGTTGATTGCTGGCACCGTGGCGCACGGTGCACACCAGGCCAAAGCGCTGAGCGCCGATGAAGAGGCGGCCGGCTATGTGCTGACGTGTTGCGGCGTGGCGCAGAGCGACGTGGTGCTGGAGTCGCGCCAAGTGACCGAAGCAGGCGCTTTCCCGATCAAAAAAATGCCGGTGCGCGTGAGTGCGCTGGAGCGCGCTTCACACGATGTGATCGTGCTGCGCCTGCAATTGCCAGCCAGCGATGCGTTTCAGTACCACGCGGGCCAATATGTGGAATTTTTGCTGCGCGACGGCGACCGCCGAAGCTATTCCATGGCGAACGCACCGCACACGCAGGCCACACAGCCATCGGTCGAACTGCACCTGCGCCACATGCCCGGCGGCAAGTTCACCGACCATGTGTTTGGCGCCCTCAAAGAGAAAGACATTTTGCGCATTGAAGGCCCTTACGGCAGCTTTTACCTGCGCGACGACAGCACCAAGCCCATGATCTTGCTGGCTTCGGGCACGGGCTTCGCCCCCATCAAGGCCATCATCGAACACATGCAGTTCAAGGGCATCACCCGCCCGGCCACGCTGTATTGGGGCGGGCGCCGCCCGGCCGATCTGTACCAGAGCGCCTGGATTGAGACCCAACTGGCCACCATGCCCCACTTGAGCTATGTGCCGGTGGTGTCTGACGCGTTGCCTGAAGACGAGTGGACCAAGCGCACCGGCTTTGTGCACCGGGCGGTGTTGCAAGACTTCCCCGATCTCTCTGGCCACCAGGTGTATGCGTGCGGTGCGCCCATCGTGGTGGAGTCGGCGCGCACCGACTTCACCGCGCAAGCCGGCCTGCCGCCCGAAGAATTCTTTGCCGACGCGTTCACCAGCGCAGCGGACAAGGCCTGATCGGCCTGCCCGACCTTGCTCACACCGATTCAACCCCCAACACAGGAGCCCAGCACATGCTGAACAGACGCCACCTCATCATGTCCATGGCCTTGAGCGCCTCTGCACTGGCACTGCCGTCGGCCAGCTGGGCTCAGCCAGCCACCACCACCCGCATCGTGGTGCCGTTTGGCGCTGGCGGCCCGATTGACGTGACAGCGCGCATCCTGGCCGAAGCGGTCAAGGGCTCACTCGGCACGGTGATTGTGGACAACCGCCCCGGTGCAGGCGGCAACATTGGCGTGAGCGCTGTGGCCAGAGCCGCGCCCGATGGTTTGACGCTGGGCATCGCCACCACCGCCTCGCATGGCATCAACCCCTGGTTGTTCAGCAAGTTGCCCTACGACCCCGCCAAAGACTTCACAGCCATCACGCAGATGCTGCGGGTGCCCAATGTGCTGGTGATGAACGCCGACGCCGCCACGCGGCTCAACATCAACAGCCTAGCCGACCTGATCGCCTACGCCAAGGCCAACCCCGCCAAGCTGAACTATGGCTCGGGTGGCAACGGCAGTGCAGGTCACCTGGCTGGCGAGATGTTCAAAAACCAGGCGGGGGTGTTTGCCGTGCACATCCCGTTCAACGGGGGCAACCCGGCACAGCTGGGCCTGCTGTCGGGCCAGGTCGACTTCAATTTCGACAACCTTGCCACGGCAGCGCCCAACATACGCGCTGGCAAGCTGAAGGCATTGGCCGTGACGACGGCACAGCGCGTGCCCAGCATGCCCGACGTGCCCGACGTGCCCGCCATGGCAGACACCCTGCCCGGCTTTGAGATCGACACCTGGTGGGGGCTGGTGGTGCCCGCAGGTACACCCGCTGAAACCGTGCGCAAGCTCAACGCCGCTTTCACCGAAGCACTGCGTTCGCCCGAGGTGAAGGCCCGCTTTGCAACGCTGATGGCCGAGCCGGAACCCACCACGCCCGAGCAGTTTGACGCGTTTATGACGCGCGAACGCACCAAGTACCAGCGGGTGGTGAAGATCAGCGGCGCGAAGGTCGACTGACCCACAGCGCACCCAACAACAACGGCACCCGAGGGTGCCGTTGTTGTTGGGGTGAAATAGCCCAATTTAGCCCGCGCTCACTCGCTCAGCAGGCGCTTTACGTCTTCGGCCAGCGCCTGAGCGCCGGTGCCGTAGCGGTGGTACAGCCGTATGCGGCCGCTGGGGTCGTACACATAGCTGCCTGCTGAATGGTCCACGGTGTAATTGGTGGGTGTGCTCCCTGCCACCTTTTTGTAATAGATGCGGTAGCTCTTGGCCAAAGCTGGCAAGGCGTCAGGCGCTGCGTACAAGGCCAGGAAGCTGGGGTCAAAGTTGGCCAGGTACTCCTTCATGATCTCGGGCGTGTCTCGCTCGGGATCGATGCTGATGAACAGGCCTTGTAAGCGCTCGCCGTCAGTGCCCAGCAAGCGCCGGGCTTCGGCCAGCTCACCCATGGATGTCGGGCACACGTCGGGGCATTGCGTAAAGCCAAAGAAGACCACCACCGCCTTGCCCTTGAAGTCGCCCAAGGTGCGCGGCTGACCGTTGTGGTCGGTCAACGAGAACCCGGTTGCGTAGTCGGCTCCCGTGATGTCGATACCCGTGAAAGGGGCCTTGGTCTCACCGCAGGCAACCAGCGCCAACAACGAGCTCACAAGGAGGGTGCGGCGGGTCCAGGCAAATGCGTTCATGGGAGCAGACTTTCAATGCGGCGGGGCGGCTTTAGTTTGCAAAACCGTGGTTCAAGCCGCCGGGAGATGGGGAGCAACGGCTTGGCCGTTCAGCAGGCGTTTGTTACAGGTAGTGATCAACCAGCAGCGCGGCGAACAGCAGCGACAAATGAATCAACGAAAAACGGAAGGTCTTGCGGGCCAGCGCGTCAGAATAGTCGCGCCAGAGCACATAGGCATAGCCGGTGAATCCCTCGCTCAGCACCACCGCCACGGCGAGGTAAAACCAGCCGCTCATACGCATCACGAAGGGCATCAGGCAAGCGGCGAACAGCACCAGGGTGTAGAGAAAAATCTGCAGCCGGGTGAATTCAGAGCCGTGCGTGACCGGCAGCATGGGCAGGCCGGATTTTCGATAGTCCTCGACGCGGTAGAGCGCAAGCGCCCAGAAATGCGGCGGTGTCCAGAGGAAGATGATGAGAAAAAGAATCAGCGCTTCCGGCGACACCACGCCGGTCATGGCCGCCCAGCCCAGCACCGGCGGCATGGCGCCCGAGGCACCGCCGATCACAATGTTTTGGGGTGTCAGGGGCTTGAGGATGACGGTGTAAATGACCGCGTAACCCACGAAGGTGGCAAAGGTCAGCCACATGGTGAGCGGGTTGACCCAGAAGTACAGGATGCCGGAACCCGTGGCGCACAGCGCGGCCGAAAACGTCAACGTCTTGAGGTTGGACAGCTCGCCCTTGGCGGTGGGCCGCCAGGCGGTGCGCTTCATCTTGGCGTCAATCTGCTGCTCGACCACGCAGTTGAACGCCGCAGCAGCACCCGCCACCAGCCAGATCCCAAACGATGCGATGGCGGCCAGCTGCACCTGCGCCCAGGTGGGCACACCCGGTACGGCAAGCACCATGCCGATCAGGGCACAGAACACGATGAGCTGGATCACACGCGGCTTGGTGAGCGCGTAAAACTGCCGCCAGGCAGACGGCATGGCAACGGCAGTGGGGTTGGAAGACGCGGAGCTCATCAGATCGGTCGAGAAGTGGCAAGTGCAGACGCACTTAGGGGTTGATGGGCTGTGCGGGTGCTGAAAATGGCACTGGTCATGACCACCACGAGCGCTGCCGCGCCGCCGGTGTGGCTCACGGCGGCCAGCAGCGGCCAATCGAGCACCACGTTGGTCAAGCCAGTAAAGAACTGCCACATGGCCAAGGCCACCAGCCAAAGCGCAGTATTCCGCATACCCGCTACCGACCACAAGCGCCAAACCAGCCAGAACAAAGCCGCAAAAACCACATAGGCGCTGAGCCGGTGCACGTAATGTATGGCGGTCAGGGCCGCAAACGCAATGGCTTCACCGGCCCGGTTTTGCCCCAGTTCGCGCCATAGGGTAAAGCCGTGCTGGAAGTCCATGTCGGGCCACCAGCTGCCCTGGCAGGTCGGAAAATCGCTGCAAGCAAGTACCGCGTAGTTGGTGCTGACCCAGCCACCCAGAGCGATCTGGATCCAGAGCAGCCCGTAAACCAACCCCAGCGCCAGTCGGGTGTTTGGCGGCAAAGTCACAGGAGCTGCCGCGCCCGACGTAGCCAGGGCATAGCCCGTCGCTTGCGCTCGCAACAAAGCCAGCAAAGCCATGCCACCCAACAGGTGCAGCGTCACGATGGCCGGGAACAGTTTCATGGTGACCGTGAGGGCACCGAAGGCGCCCTGCAGGCACACCCAGAACAGCGTCACCAATGGCCAGACGAAGGACACAGAGATGCGACGGCGCTCGATCCAGCTGACGCTGGCCAGCACGATGATCAGCACCCCCACGGCGATGGCTAGGTAACGGTGGATCATTTCAATCCAGGCTTTGGAGAAGGTGACCGGCCCTGTGGGCATGGCTTCCTGCGCAGCCGCAATGGCGCTGCTGGCACCCACCGGGCTGGCGCTGCCGTAGCAACCTGGCCAGTCAGGGCAACCCAAACCAGAGTCGGTCAACCGGGTGAAGGCGCCGAACAAGACCAGGTCGAAGGTGAGGAACAGGGTCACCAGTGTCAACATGCGCAGCCGCTGGGCTGGCGCAGCATGGCGGTTGCGCACCCACACCCAAGCCAGGGGCCCAAGGGCGATCACCACGCCCAGAAACATGATCCGGGCAATGGGTGCCAGGTCGTACAACGCTTGGGTTTCCATATGAAAGGCTCAATAAGCCGACCCGACCGGAACGGCCGCACGGCAAGACAGATCAGCAAAACTCGAACAGCCTGCGCAAAACAGGGCATCGGTGCCGCACGACTCTCGGCACACCCAGGAGCCACTCAATGCAAGAGGACGCGGCATCAACGGCCTGCCTTGTCCCAAAAAGACGAGGCTCGCAGCAAGCGGTCAAGGTCACGCTTGGCCTGCTTGGGGTCCACGTTGGCAGGGAAGCGCATCATCCAGTTCCCCAATGGGTCCACCACATACAAATGGTCTTCCAGACGCTGCCCCGAAGCTGGCTCGAGCCAGGTAGCCAGCTGTGCGGCGTCGACCTGAAGCACCGTTGCTGCGGAAGTTGCCTGCAACATGGGTTCGCTCAACGGTGTTTCTCCGGTGCGCAACCAGACCCAGTCCAGCCGATCCTTTTCTTTGCCCAGTGTTTCGCGGAGTTGGCGCTGCAAATACAGGTGGTTCTGGCAGGCAGCATCGCATGCGCTGTCAGCCACGCTGACAAGCAACCATTGGTCCTTCAGTTGCGTCAGCGGAACGGACTGGCCTTGGGCGCTGATTCCCGTGAAGACAGGCAATGGGCGCTGCGGATTGACCAGCTCCCCGTAATTCCGGCGGCCTTCAGGCCGCACCACGTAATAGGTGAAATAAGAAGCGATCACGGGCGCGGTGCACACCAACAGCAAGGCGAGCATTTTCCAGCGCCCTGCCCGGGTGCTGGCTGCACTGCGGGCACTGGCCTGGTCCAACTGGGGCAGGCTGTGCACGGTCATGGTCAACGGTTCATCGGGCGTCTGTGCCATCGGGGATGCGCTTTCGGCGAGGAGAGAGAAATTGGAACCAGACATACAAAATGCCAGCGAGGGCACACAGGCCAAACCATTGAAACGCATAACCGTGGTGCTTTTGCACACCTGCGGTGATGTTGGGCCAGCTGCGCTGAAGTCCGTCTGTCGCGTCGCCCGTTTGCAGAACCGAAAGATTCAACAGGGGAAGCCCTGTTTCCTTCGAAAGCGCGGCGACATCTATATTTTGCCGGATCGGCCCTGCCCCCGCGTCACCCAGTTCAAAAAGCTTGCCTGGTGCTGGGGCCAAACGCCCTTCTATATAGACAGGTCCAGCAGGTGTTTTGACATCCGGCACCCGGGTGCGGTCGGTGAAATCCCGTGGCGCCCACCCTCGCTGAACCAAAATCACCCGATCACTTCCGTTTAAACGCAGAGGTGTGACGAGGAAAAATCCAGCCCGTCCGTCCATCTGGCGGTTGTCGAGAAAGATATCGACCTGCGGCACCCATTCACCAGCAAGATGCACGACGCGGTGCATGCCGGCCTGCGGATCTGCGGCATTCAGAAGGTCGCGCTCGGTCCAGGCGGTCAGTTCGCTGCGCTTCTGAATCTGGTCCTGAAGAGCCTGCTTTTGCGAGGCCCGTCCAAGCTGCCACATGCCCAAAGCACTGGTCACCGCCATGGTCAAGGCCGTCGCCAGGGTCACAAGCCAAAAGCGCGCAGATCGGGAACTCATGGCCTGACTCCGTCAAAAATCACAAACACCCGGATAATCTGCCGCATGAAATACCTCGTCATTGCCGCGTTCGTCGCCATTCTGGGCAGCCTGGGGGCTGCGTTGCTGTACATGATGCGCGGTGGTGCCACCAACCCGGCCGACAGCGAAGGGATACCCCGCAAAAATCACATGGCGCGCGCACTGGCGTTCCGGGTTGGATTTTCCATCCTGCTTTTCCTGGTGGTTTTGATCAGCTACTGGATGGGTTGGATCAGCCCAACAGGCTTGCCTATGCAACCCTAACGTGCAAGTCAATGGTGATGAAAGAAAAAAGCGCCCCCGGGCGCTTTTTTTGGGGTTTTGCGGGCCCGCCACTTTCCGCTAAGGCCCGCTTGTGGCTTACAGCCAGTAGACCAGAATATACAAACCGAGCCAGACCACGTCCACAAAGTGCCAGTACCATGCCGCGCCTTCAAAACCGAAATGGTTCTTGGCCGTGAAATGACCCCGCTGCAGGCGTAACGTGATGAACAACAACATCAACATGCCTACGAACACGTGGAAACCGTGGAAACCCGTTAGCATGAAAAACGTCGATCCAAAGATGCCCGATGACATTTTCAGGTTCAGGTCAACATAAGCGTGGTAATACTCATAGCCCTGCACACACAAGAACACCACACCCAGAATCACCGTCATCCACATGAAAGCGATGGTTTTGCCGCGGTTTCCAGCTTGCAATGCGTGGTGGGCAATGGTCAGCGTAACACCCGAAGTCAGCAACAAGGCGGTGTTGATAGTGGGTAGCCAGAATGGCCCCATGGTCTGAAACGGCTCAACAATCCCTGCGGGTGACGCGGTAACACCGGCCTGCACGCTTGGCCAAATCGAAGTGAAGTCTGGCCAGATCAGCGCGTTTTCAATGTTGCCTAGCGCAGGCACCGAGTGCACGCGCGCCCACCACAGTGCCGTGAAGAATGCGCCGAAGAACATCACCTCGGAGAAAATGAACCAGCTCATGCTCCAGCGGTAGGACAAATCGATCTTGTGACCGTACAAGCCGCTTTCGCTTTCGTTCACAGCATCCCGGAACCACTGAAACAACACGACAGACCAAAAGGTCAGTCCAAATGCCAGGGAGTAGGCGCCCCATTGAACGCCGTTGATCCACTGACCGGCCCCCAACATCACGAAAAACAGACCCAACGAGGCCATGACCGGGTGACGTGAAGGCCCCGGGACGTAGTAATAAGGCGTTGCGCCGTTTGTTGCTGCTGACATGCTCACTCCTAATTGCTTTCGCTTTTATGAATTTTGGAAAAAATTTGAATAACGGTACTTGCGATAAGGCCCTCTCAGGCCACCACCCAGTTCACGAGCAGAATCAAGGCGAAGACGAACAGCAAAGCCATAAGTATGCCCACCACCATAATGTGTATAGGGTTGAGCTTGGCAATGTCGCTTTGATAGTCCGCATTGCGCCGAACGCCCAGAAAACCCCACAACACAGCCTTGACCGTGCCACTGATGGAGCCTTTGCGCCGGTGGACAGGTTCGGTCATACGGGGTCTACCAGCTTGGGCAGCGCCAATACAGGCATTTGTACGGCCACATCTTGTGGCGCCTGAGGCACCTTGCCACCCACTTCGAAGAAGGTGTACGAGAG
>JAUXXN010000067.1 GCA_030684755.1 Hydrogenophaga sp. | reverse complement strand
GGCGCCGACACCGCGCGCCTGTACACCATGTTCACCGCACCGCCCGAGGCCACGCTGGAGTGGAACGACGCGGCGGTGGAGGGCAGCTACCGCTTCCTCAAGCGAGTCTGGGGCTTTGGTGCCAAAAACGCCGACGCGCTGCGCCAGGCCACCGCCAGCAACCTGTCGGCGGCGGTGTTGCGCCCCGAGGCGAAGAAACTGCGCCGCGAGATGCATCTGGTGCTCAAGCAGGTCAGCTACGACTACGAGCGCATGCAATACAACACCGTGGTGTCGGGTTGCATGAAGCTGCTCAATGCGCTGGACGACTTTGCTTTCGACGGCAGTGCGGGTGACAACGCCTTGCGCTGCGAGGGCGTGTCGCTGCTGCTGCGCATGCTCTACCCCGCGTGCCCACACCTTGCCCATGCGGCGTGGGTTGAGCTGGGTTTTGCGGGCGCCGTGGGTGAACTGCTGGACGCCCCTTGGCCACAGGTCGATGAATCTGCCTTGGTGCAAGACGAAATCGAGCTGGTGCTGCAGATCAACGGCAAGCTGCGTGGCAGCGTGACCGTGCCCGCCAGCGCAGACAAGGCCGCCATTGAAGCCGCCGCGCTGGCCAGCGAAGCCTTCCTCAAGCAGGCACATGGCGCAGCACCGAAAAAGGTGGTGGTGGTGCCCGGCCGCTTGGTCAACATCGTGATTTGAGGCACCACACCATGCATGGCATCCGTCGCGTTTTGTCACGCCGCACCGTGTGGCTGGGCGTCCTTGCCGGGGCGTGCACAGCGGCGCTCTCGGGCTGTGGTTTTGCCTTGCGGGGTGCGCCCAAGTTCGCGTTTGAGTCCGTGCGCTTGCAGGGCAGCGAATCCACACCCGTGGCACGCGAGCTGCGCCGTGCGCTCGCGGGCGCGGGGCTGCGCGTGTTCACATCGGAGACGCCCATGAGCCCGGAAGGCGATAACGGCCAGGTGGTGATGGCCGTGCTGAGCGACCAACGCGAGAAAACCGTGGTGGGCCAAACCGCTGCCGGTCAGGTGCGTGAAATGCAGTTGCGCACGCGCTTCAAATTCCGCCTGGCCACGGCGACAGGCAAGAGCTTGCTGGACGACACCGAGCTGCTGCTGGAGCGCGACATCAGCTTCACCGAAAC
>JAUXXN010000066.1 GCA_030684755.1 Hydrogenophaga sp. | reverse complement strand
CACCGAAACCAACAGCAACGCGCCCGGCACGCGCCAAATCTGGCTGCTCAAAGACGGCCAACCCGTGGCCCAGACCGTGCAAACCGGCATCAGCGACGGGCGCAACACCGAAGTCAGTGGCGAAGGCCTCAGCGAAGGTTTGGCCGTCATCACCGACCAACGCACAGGCACCGCCCCATGATCAGCCCTGTGAGCCACCCCATCAGCGAAACCGCCCCGCCCCTCATTCGCCTGCGCGGTGTGACCAAGGTGTACGGCGAAGGCAACACCGCGTTTCAGGCCCTCAAAGGTGTGGATTTGGACATCGCGGCGGGCGCCTTCGTGGCCATCATGGGCCCCAGCGGCTCGGGCAAGTCCACCGCTATGAACACCCTGGGCTGTTTGGACACCCCCACCACCGGCACCTACGAATTTCAGGGCGTGCAGGTGCAGTCGCTCAGCCGCGACCAGCGCGCCCGCCTGCGCCGTCGCTACCTGGGCTTTGTGTTTCAGGGCTTCAACCTGCTGGCGCGTACCTCGGCGCAAGAAAACGTGGAACTGCCGCTGATTTACCGGGGCGAACCCGCCACCGCCCGCCACACCGCCGCCGCCCGTGCGCTCGACTCGGTGGGTCTCAAAGGCTGGGAACACCACACCCCGTCCGAACTCTCGGGCGGGCAACAACAGCGCGTGGCCATTGCGCGCGCCATCGTCACCCAACCCGCTGTGTTGCTGGCCGACGAACCCACCGGCAACCTCGACACCCAGCGCAGCCAAGAAATCATGGAACTCATCTGGCGCCTCAACGCCGACCACGGCATCACCGTGCTCATGGTCACCCACGAGGCCGAAATGGCCGCGTACGCCAAACGCATCGTGCGCTTTGTGGATGGCGTGGTGGCCAGCGACACCCCCAACCCGCACCCGCTGGGCCTGCACGCAGCCGAACCCATCCACAGCAGCGGGGTGAACTAACCATGTGGCTCAACACCCTGCTGCTGGCGCTGCGCTCCATTCGGCGCAACCTCATGCGCTCGTTCCTCACCGTGCTGGGCATCGTCATTGGCGTCAGCGCCGTCATCACCATGGTGACGCTGGGCAACGGCGCCACCCTGGCCATTCAAAACCAAATCTCGGGCCTGGGCACCAACCTGCTGCAAGTGCGCCCCGGGCAGCGCATGGGCCCCGGCGGCAGTGGTGCCAGCGCACCCGCGTTCAAAGAAAGCGACGCCGAAGCCATTGCCAGCCAAATCGGTGGCATTCAGGCCGTGGCCCCCGAAGCCCGCACCGGCTCTACCGTGGTGGCCAATGGCCGCAACTGGACCAGCAGCATCATCGGCAGCACCAACGAATGGCTGGTCACCGGCAACTGGAAACTGGCCGACGGTCGCGAATTCAGCGCCGACGAACTGCGCGCCGGTTCCGCTGTCTGCGTCATTGGCGAAACTGTGCGGCGCGAACTCTTCGGCACCCGCCCGTCGCTGGGCGAGCAACTGCGGGTCAAACAAATTTCGTGCGAAATCGTGGGCATCTTGACCTCCAAAGGCCAGGGCGCGTTTGGCAACGACCAAGACGACATGGTGCTGATGCCCATCAAAACCCTGCAACGCCGCATCACCGGCAATACCCGCGTCAACACCCTGCTGGTGTCCATGGCCGACGGCAGCGACGCCAACCGCGTCAAAAACGGTCTGACCCAACTGCTGCGCGAGCGCCGCAAACTGGCCGACACCGACGAAGACAACTTCAACGTACTCGACACCAAACAGCTGGCCGAAACTTTGTCGGGCACCACCAAGGTGCTGACCACGCTGCTGGGCGCGGTGGCCGCCGTGAGCCTGCTGGTGGGCGGCATCGGCATCATGAACATCATGCTGGTGAGCGTGACCGAACGCACCCGCGAGATTGGCCTGCGCCTGGCCATTGGGGCACTGGAACGCGAGGTGCTGCTGCAATTCTTGATAGAAGCCGTGGTGCTGGCCGCCCTGGGCGGGCTCATCGGTATCGTGTTGGCCACAGCGGCGTCCATCGGCCTGTCGACACTGATGAACGTGCCCTATGTGTTCAACCCCGGCGTGAACCTGCTGAGCTTCGTGTTTTCAGCCGGCATTGGCGTGCTGTTCGGCTACTTTCCAGCGCGCCGCGCCGCGCGGTTGGACCCGATTGACGCGCTGCGGCATGAGTGAACCGGTATTGAAACCCCTAACCAGACAAGGAAAGGCTGGTGTGGATGCCACCGGAAAAGGCTTTCCTCTGCGCCTAACCGGTCACGTAGGTTTCAAGCTGGTTGATGGTGAACTCGTGCTCGGCAATCACGTCGGCCATGATGTCGCGCATGGAAATCAGACCCAGCACTTTGTCGCCATCCACCACGGGCAGGTGGCGGAAACGTTTTTCGTTCATCAGTGCCATGCAGGTGTGCGTGCCAGTGGATGAAGGCACGGTGAACACTTCGGCGGTCATGATGTCGGCCACAGAGGTTTCTTTCGAGTTGCGACCTTTGAGGGCCACTTTGCGGCAGTAGTCGCGCTCCGAAAAAATGCCAATCAGTCTGTCACCGTCCATCACCATCAGGGCACCCACGCCCATGTTGGACAACAGTTCCAGCGCTCCAAACACGCTCACGTCGGGCGCAACGCGCAAAAAGTTGCTTTGGTCATTGGCTTTGAGCAATTGGGCAACGGGTTTCATGTGGACTCTCCTCAGTAAAAAGGTGGAATTCCGGCTAGCTTACAGACAAGGTTGCGGCTTCAACACCTCAAAAGCACCGTTTTTGGCCAATTCCCGGGAAAGTACCCATGTCAGACAGGCACAACACGCCCCGTGCATCGGCCTTGGGCGCACGAAACGAAGCCGCTTCGCGCAGCCCACGCCCACTTTAAGAGCGCAGCGACTCCAGCGGCGTGAGCACGCGCCCGCGTCCGGCCACCAGAAATTCTCGGTAGCCCAGCAGGCCGCGCAGCACGCGGACCATGGCCACGGCCGCCTGCCCCAGCGCAGCGCCCAGCTCGCGGGTGGGCTGCAACACCTCGCGGTCAAACCGGGCCGGATTGGTGGCTGCGGGCGCGTCTGACCAGTCGAAATGCACCGGCGCTGTGTCGCCACGCGCAACCACCGGCTCCAGCACCAGCCGCATACCCGCTGGCACGGTCAGCACATCGCCGGGGCCTAAAAAGTGGTCGCCTGCGGTGTGGGGCGTGGCTCCTGCGGGCTGGCCTCGGGTGGCCCACACCTGACCGCAGAAAATGCGCAGCACGGCGGTCTGCTTCGGGCGCAGCGTCATGGCGTGGCCGGGGTGCAGGCGCCAGGTTCCGATGGCTGGGCGGCGGCTTGGGGCGGTATGGGGGTGTGGCATGGAAACCTCCTGTGGATGCAATGTGGGGCCTATCTTCTCGCTGCGGTGTGGCTGCGTCCAATGAAATGGCGCTAAGCTATTGATTCCACAAGCGCATCAATCACTTCAAACTGAACCATGCAACTCACCAGCAGCCACCCCCGCACCCGGCCCATTTCTGCCGGGCATTTACGCGCTTTTGACGCCGTGGCCCGTCACCTCAACTTTCGGGCTGCGGGCGAAGAGCTTTCACTCACGCAGAGCGCGGTGAGCCGACAGATTCAGGCGCTGGAAGATGAGGTGGGCACGGCGCTTTTCTTGCGCCACACGCGGGCGGTGGAGCTCACCAGCGCGGGCTCTCAGCTGCTGCGTGCCACGGGCATGGCGCTGGAACGCATTGATGCGGCGGTGCGGCAGATTCGCCAGAGCGCAGGGCGCAAAAGTGTGGCCATCACCACTTGGGCCTCGTTTGCATCGATGTGGCTGATTCCCCGGCTGGAAGCCTTTCAGCGCGAACACCCAGACATTGACATCCGCATCGATGCGTCGGACGTTGCGGTGGACCTGGCCACCGCCGATGTGGACCTGGCTTTGCGCTATGTGGTGCCGCAGGCCGCCCCGCCGGGAGCCATTCGCTTGTTTGGCGAGCAACTGACCCCGGTGGCCAGCCCCTGGCTGCTGAAGGAGCGCCGCCTGACCCAAGTGCAAGACTTGGCCAAAATGACGCTGATTGAAGCCGGTGATGCCCACCGCACCCGCCACCTGGAATGGCTGACCTGGCAGCGCTGGCTGGACAAGTTCGGCCACACGGCGACGATGACCAAAGCCACACGCGGCGCCAAAGCCGTGCTGCCACAAAAACTCACGCCGCAGCGCTGGCTGTATTTCAACTACGCGCACCAGATCGTGCAGGCCGCGCTCAGCGGTCAGGGCGTGGCGCTGGCACGGCTGCCGCTGGTGGCCGAGAGCCTGGCCAGTGGTGCACTGGTCGAGCCGCTGCCCCACACCCGCATGGACTCGCCGCTGGTCTACTGGCTGCTGGTGGCGCCACGCAGCCAACAGCGCCCGGAAGTGAAAGCGTTTTGCAACTGGCTGCAGCAACAGGCCGCAGACACCCGGCAAGCCATTGGTGACGTGCCCGACCCCGACACGGTGGACCATCTAGATTGATGCGCGTTGGTGCTGTGTGCAGCCTCGGGGTGGGGCACACTCACCGGCCACCCCCCGTCTCAAGCCGCCACCCTTCACCCCGCCATGCCCCAGCCGAACCACCACCCCAGCGGCAACCTGCGCAGCATCATCGCCATGCTGGTGGCGGTGGGTTTTTTTGCGCTCATGGACGCGGTGCTCAAGCTGTTGTCGACCCGCTACCCGGTGCTGCAAATTGCGGCGCTGCGCGGCATCACCGCGCTGCCGCTGGTGCTGCTCTACATTGCTTGGCGCGGCGCGTGGCACTCGGTGTGGCGGGTGCGCTGGCCGCTGCACCTGTTGCGTGGCGCGCTGGGCATCGCCATGCTGTCGCTGTTCACGCTGGGCGTGCGCGAGCTGCCGTTGTCGGCCACCTACACGCTGTTTTTCATTGCACCGCTGCTGATCACGGTGCTGTCGGTGCCGGTGCTGAAAGAGCGTGTGCCCCCCGCCCACTGGTGGGCCATTGCCATTGGGTTTGTGGGCGTGCTGATTGCCCTGCGCCCCAGCGGCGAAGACCTGCAAGCCGGCTTTGTGACCACCGGTGGCCTGGCGGTGCTGGGCGCGGCGCTGTGCTACGCGGTGGCGGCCGTGACAGGTCGGCTGGCCAGCCGCACCGACAGCAGCGAAAGCATGGTGTTTTCCATGATGCTGCTGATGGCCCTGGGCGCGGGCGCGCTGGCGGCACCCCACTGGGTGGCCATTCAAAGCACCGACGCCGCACTGCTGCTGGCGCTGGCCATCACCGGGTTTGGCGGCCAGCTGGCGATTACGGAAGCGTTTCGCCATGGTCAGGCGTCTGCGGTGGCACCGTTTGAATACAGCGCGCTGGCCTGGGGGGTGGGGCTGGACTGGATCATCTGGCAGAGCCTGCCCGCCGCCCACACCTGGCTGGGTGCGGCCATCATTGTGGGCAGTGGCTTGTATCTGGTGCGGCGCGAAAAGCGCATCACCGAAGCGCATGCCCATGCAGAGCATCCGTAGGTGTCCAGTTCGTCCTGTTGACCAGCCACCCAACGCGGCGGAACCGGCCTTAGCCAAGCTCACAACAGGCCGCACCGCGTTGCCCCCTTGAGGGGTCGCGCGAAGCGCGGCAGGGGTACTTCACCGTTCGGGCCACATCACGCCGGTATCGGCCAGTATCGCGTCCAGCGGCATGTCGTGAATTTCAGGCTGCAGGTGCGGCAGGTAGGCAAAGTCGTAGCCCAAGCCCACGGTAAAGGGTTTGGGCTGCAGGGCGGCCAAGGTCCTGTCGTAAAAGCCCCCGCCGTAGCCCAACCTGTAACCGCCCGGCCCGTAGCCCACACAGGGCACAAAGATCAGCGTGGGCGTCACCACTTCGGTGTCCTTGGGCTTGGGAATGCCATAGGCATCTTCTTCCATGGGGCAGCCGGGGTACCACGTATGGAAGGTGAGCGTTTTGTCCACTTTGTTCACCACCGGGAGCGCAATGCGGCGGTGGCGTTGGGCGCCTTGCGCGTCTTCTTCCAGCCCCGCTTCTTGCCAGCGAAAGAGGGCGGGCAGAGGGTCGAACTCGCCTTTGATGGGCCAATAGGCGCCAATGATGGCGTCGGGGCGCTCGATCAACCAGACCCGCATGACGCGCTGCAACAGATCGTTGCGCCAAGCGCGGTCGGCCAGGTTCTGGCGCTTGTCCACCAGCGCCTTTCGCCAAACGGCTTTTTGTGTCGCCACCGCCGGTCCGGCAACCTGTTTCTCAGAGGAGGATGGGGAACTTTGACCGTCTTTGTTGTCCATAATCAGCAGATGAAACTGGTTAGCCTGAAACAGGGAAAATTGATGAAGCGAGGTCTCGTAACCATTATGGCCGCGCTGGCGCTGCAAGCCACAGCTTGGGCCCAAACCCCTGCCGATACCGCACTGCTGGACATGCGCGAAGCCTTTCGGCGCAACAACACCAGCCAGATGGCCGCCCTGCTGCCCCGCGTGCAGGGCCATGCGCTGGAACCTCTGGCGCTTTACTGGGACATGAAGGCCCGGCTGGACACGGCCCCGGCCACCGAGATACGCGCCGCACTGAACCGCATGGCTGGCACTTACTGGGAAGACCGCCTGCGCAACGACTGGCTGCTGCAACTGGGCAAGCGGCGCGACTGGATCACGTTTGAAGCCGAGTTGCCCCATTTCCGCATGAACGACGACCGCCAAGTGCAGTGTTACGCACTCATGCTGGACGCCGTGGCCGGGCGCATCAGCGGACAAGAGGCGGCCCGCCAAGTGTCACCGCTGTGGCACGCGCAGCGCGATGTGGACGACGGATGCGCCACCGCCGCCCGGGCGCTGCTGGAGAGCGGCCACCTCGCACCGCTGGTGGTGTGGCAGCGCGCCCGCTTGGCCATGGACGCCAACCGACCCCGTGTGGTGGCACAAGCGGTGGCCATGCTCGACCCCGAATGGGTGCCGATGATTGAAGCCCTGGCCAAAGACCCTGCGAAGTATTTGGACGAAAAATTCACCGCCATCCGCCCGCGTACCAAAGAAATGGTGACCCTGGCCACCATTCGCCTGGCCTCCAGCGACCCGACAGCGGCGGCACAAGAACTGCAGCGCAAGCGCTGGGTGGCACAGCTCACGCAAGAAGAGCGCAGCTGGCTTTGGGGCGTGATTGGGCGGCGTTCGGCGCAAAAGCTGCAAGACGATGCGCTGACCCACTTTGCCAACGGGCAAGACAGCTTCATGCACAGCGAACACTTGGCCTGGAAGGCCCGCGCGGGTCTGCGCGCCGGGGCCTGGGACGCGGTGCAAGCGGCCACTGCCGCCATGAACGAGGCGCAGCGCAACGAACCGGTGTGGGTTTACTGGCGCGCCCGCGCCCTGCAAGCGCTGAAGCTGCCCGACGCGGCCAGCGCCCAAGCGCAGGCGCGCGCGCTGTTCGAGTCCATCGCATCGCCACGCGGCTTTTACGAGCAGTTGGCCATGGAGGAGCTGGGTCGCCCCATCACCCTGCCCCCGGCCCCGGCCCCGCTCACGGCGCAAGAGCGCGCCGCCGCCGACAACCACCCGGGCCTGCGCCGCGCCATGGCCGCCCTGCAACTGGGTTTGCGCAGCGAAGGTACGCGCGAATGGAACTACACCGTGGCCCTGCACACGCCCGGCGGCAAAGCCGAACGCGAACTGCTGGCCGCTGCCGCGCTGGCCTGCCGCCATGAAATTTGGGACCGCTGCATCAACACCAGCAAACGCACACCCGAGGCGCTGGACCACAGCCAGCGCTTTCCCATGCCGCACCAAAACGCGGTGGTGCAGCGCGCCAACGCCATCGGGCTAGACCCGGCCTATGTGTACGGGCTGATCCGGCAAGAAAGCCGTTTTGTGATGGATGCGCGCTCGCATGTGGGCGCCTCGGGCCTGATGCAGGTGATGCCCGCCACCGCCCGCTGGACCGCCAACAAAATTGGGCTGAGCGCCTTCAAGGCCGGACACATCAACGAACTGGACACCAACATCCTGATCGGTACCGCGTACCTGAAATTTGCACTGGACGACTTCGAAGGCTCCCTGCCCCTGGCCGCCGCTGCCTACAACGCCGGCCCCAGCCGCGCCCGCGCCTGGCGCAACGGCCCGGTCTTGGCCGGAGAAATCTGGGCCGAAAATATCCCCTTTGACGAAACCCGCGACTATGTCAAGCGCGTGCTGGCCAACACCACCAACTACGCCGCCCGCATCACCGGCCAGCCACAGTCGCTGCGTGCGCGGTTGGGTGTGGTGGGGCCGCGAGCCAGCCCCGTGGCCGTGAACCGCGATTTGCCTTGATTAACCCAGGTTTCCTCCGAACCCCACCTAAACCAACACACCATGAAAAACATCCTCGTTCTCGGCGGCACCGGCTTTGTGGGCCGCCATGTGTGTGAAAAACTGCACCGCATGGGCTGGCGCATCACCGTGCCCACGCGCCGCGCCCTCAATGCCGCCGCCGTGCAACACCTGCCGCGTGTGACGGTGCTTGAAGCCGACGTGCACGACGAAGCCCAGCTCGCCCGCTTGCTGCCGGGACACGACGCGGTGGTCAACTTGGTGGCCATCTTGCACGGCAGCGAACCTGCCTTTGACCGCGTGCATGTGCAACTGCCCGCCAAGCTGGCGCGCGCCTGCGCGGCCACCGGCGTGCGCCGCGTGGTGCATGTGAGCGCGCTCGGCGTGGGGCTGGACAGCCCTTCGCGCTACCAGCGCAGCAAAGCGCGTGGCGAAGCGGTGCTGCGCGAGGCCGACTTGGACCTGACGGTGCTGCGCCCCAGTGTGATCTTTGGCGTGGGCGACCGGTTTTTGAACCTGTTTGCGCGCCTGCAAGCGGTGTTTCCGGTAATGCCGTTGGCGGGCGCGAGCGCCCGTTTTCAGCCGGTGTGGGTGGACGACGTGGCCAGCGCGGTGCTGGCCTGCCTGCAAAACAGCGGCCTGCCCGCCGAGACCCCCAGCACCGTGGGCCAGACCTTTGAATGCGCTGGGCCCGAGGTGTTGACCCTGGGCGAACTGGTGCACCTGGCTGGGCGCTTTGGCAGCACCGAGCGCCCGGTGTTCCCGCTGCCCATGGCCGTGGGCCGCTTGCAAGCGCTGATGATGGAGCTGGCCCCGGGCGAGCCGCTGATGAGCCGCGACAACCTGGCCGCCATGTCGGTGGACAACGTGGCCAGCGGCCAGTGCTCCGGCCTGTCGGCCCTGGGCATCGTGCCCGCACGGGTCGAGGCGGTGGCACCCAGTTACTTGGGCAACCGTGGCGGGCGCAGCGCTTTGCTGCAAGCGCGGCAGGGCGCTGGGCGGCGCTGATTAACGCAATCCCTCAGGGTTCGTCTTCTTCGACCGGAATCAATAAACCATCCAGTCTTTGAGGACTGGATGGCCGTCAGGGACTTCGTCACAGATGAAGCATTAAAACCTGCGGCTGTATTGCAGACCAAAGCCGTTTTGGCTCATTGAAACGCTGGTAGGTGCAGGTGCCGTACCCGACACCGTGTTTTTCTTGCCGTGCCAAGCGGCAAAAGTCAGCTCTTCTTGGGGAGATATGGCGTAGGTGCCGCCCAAGGTGACGTGCGACTTGATGACACCGGGGGCCAGTGTATTGAGGTACACGTCGGCCGACTGCACTGGGTTGGTTCCGTGGTTGTAGCCTGCACGCAGCGTCCACAGGCTGTTCATCTGCCACTGCACACCCAGCTTGACGGCTTTCACGTCGCGCCAGCCGAAGCCTGGTCCGTTCGGTGCACCAAAGCCGTTGGCGAAGTTGGCCAGGCTGGCATTACCCACCGCAGGCACCTGGCTGTAGTTGATACGAGAGTAATCCAGCGCCACCTGCACAGCGGGACTGACCTGCAGCGCGACGCCCAACACGTAGTTTTCAGGAATATCAAACCCGCCACCTTCTGCAAACAAGTTGGCGTAATCCTTGAAACGGGACATGTTGATCTTGGGTGAATACGAAGCTCCCACGGTGACGGCATTGCCGAACTTTCCCATGTAGCCTAAACGGACGCCCAAGCCAGCGCTGCTGTCCTTGCCCTGGTTGGGTAGACCAAAAGCCTGCAGTCCATAGGCCTCAAATTGCTGATACACCAACAACGGCGACAGGCCCAGCGAATGGTTCTCTGTCCACTTATAGGCCACCGTGGGCGCCACGATCAATTGCATCAGGTTGACCCCCAGTTTGCCGGTGCCGCACGCGACTGGGCTGCTGCACATGAAGTTCATGTCCCCGGGAAAGATCGACGGGTACTGGGTGTTCATGCCGCCGTTGC
>JAUXXN010000065.1 GCA_030684755.1 Hydrogenophaga sp. | reverse complement strand
GCCTGTTTGAAGCGCTGTTTTCCCATTCGCTGGGCGCCACCCTGCCCGCGCGCGCGGTGGCCACGCTGCACGAGTTTGGCCGCGCCGTGAACGACCTTGAATACCGCGCCAAACACACCGTGGGGCATGAAGCCGGGCGCGCGTTTTTAACCGAGTGGCTCAAAGACATTGACTACGAAAAGCACCTGTACGAGAGCGAAGACAACGAAAAAGTGGCCGCTGCGCGCTGGACCAACGTGGTGGATTTTTGCGACTGGGTGGCCGGACGCTGCGGCGGCAAGCTGGAAGACGATGGCGGCGTAAAAACCGAAACCGAGCGCAAAACGCTGCTGGAAGTGGTGCAAACCATTGCGCTGCTTTCCACCCTGAGCGAGCGCGAACAAGACGAAAACATGGTCACCCTTTCCACCCTGCACGCATCCAAAGGCCTGGAATGGCCCCATGTCATGCTGGTGGGTGTGAACGAAGGCTTGCTGCCTTTCAAGATGGAAGAAGAACCCGGCCAGAGCGACGCCACCACCGAAAGCATGGCCCTGCGCCTGCAAGAAGAACGGCGGTTGATGTATGTAGGCATTACACGGGCGCAGCGCACCCTGGCCGTGAGCTGGCTCAAGCGCCGCAAGAAAGGCCGCGAAAGCATTCCGGCACAGGCCAGCCGCTTCATTCAAGAAATGGGGCTGGACCAGAACACGGTCAAAGAAGACCCGCGCGAAAAACTGCGGGCGCTGCGTGCCGAGTTTGCCCAGCGCGCCACCGAACAAGCCGCCGCCAAAGCGGCTGAAACACCATGAGTTTTCTGAAAATAGGCATCCCACGGAGTGTGCTGCTGTGCCTGCTGCTGGCGCCGGGCGCCTGGGCCCAGCAGCCCACCGCCACGGCGCCCGCCCTGGCCTGCACCGAAGCACTTGCCATGACCCCGGCCCACCTGTACGGCACGTGGCAGCTCACCCTGTGGCGGCCCGAGGGGAGTGAAACGGCACCCACATCCACCGGCACGCTGCGGTTTGAACGCCATCCCGAATTCCCCGGCAGTGTGCGCGGCCACCTACAGCGCACAGCAACAGGCGTTTCCTCGCAAGCCCTGGTCTCGGGCGATGTGATCGAAGGGCAATTCAACCTGGATGAGTCGTCCGATGGCATCGCCATCGACGCGGCGTGGGTGGGCGCGCCGCAAGACTGCGGCCAAACCATCCGTGGCACCCGGCTGCCCGCCGAGAGCCGGGCTCAGGAAATGGAACCGCTACAGTTTTTGTTGCGCAAGAGCCCCGGCTGGCTTTGATGTCAGAGCACCTTCGGTGCATTGATTATTCGCAAATCAGGCCCAAGCATTGGCTATTCCGATCATAGTAAAAAGCTATTGATATCGCTCGCCACTTTGATACGGATCAAAAGTGACTAGGGTTGACCCTTATACATTGACCCCGTCAGCGACATGGATTTGCGGAAAACATGCCGCCAGCACTCCTGCTTAGCTGACGCGTCTTTTTTTATAGCGAGTCGATCATGAAAACCCAAAAATTGTTCACCTGGACTCTGTGTGCTCTGGCCGCTGCTGCCTTTATGTCGGCTGGTTCTGCCTTGGCCCAGAAGCGCGACGAACCCGTGCAAACCATCCCCGCACCACGCAACATGGACCCTGCCATGGTGGAACTGGGCAAGAAGCTGTTCTTTGATCCCCGCCTCTCCAAGTCGGGGTTTATCTCTTGCAACTCTTGTCACAACCTGAGCATGGGTGGTTCCGACAACCTCAAAACTTCGATTGGCCACAACTGGTCACAGGGTCCCATCAACTCCCCCACCGTGCTCAACTCCAGCCTGAACCTGGCGCAGTTTTGGGACGGCCGTGCCGCGACGCTGAAAGAACAGGCCGGCGGCCCCATTGCCAACCCTGGTGAAATGGCCTTCACACACGAACTGGCCATCGATACCCTGAAGTCGATCCCCGGTTATGTGAACGAATTCAAAACCGTGTTCAAGAGCGACAAGCTGAGCATCGACGAAGTGACCACCGCCATTGCCGCTTTTGAAGAAACCCTGGTCACACCCAACTCGCGCTTTGACCGCTGGCTCGACGGCGACGACAAGGCGCTGAACAAGGACGAGCTGGCCGGCTACAAGCTCTTCAAAGACAGCGGTTGCGTGGCCTGCCACAACGGACCCAACCTGGGCGGCACATCGTTCCAGAAAATGGGCTTGGTGCAACCCTACAAAACCGCCAACACCGCACAGGGCCGCCAGGAAGTGACCGGCAAAGACGCTGACCGCCTGAACTTCAAGGTGCCCACCCTGCGCAACGTGGAACTGACCTACCCCTACTTCCACGACGGGGAAGCGCCCACATTGACCGTGGCGGTGGACCTCATGGGCAAGCTGCAGCTGGGCCGTGAGTACACGAAAGACGAAAACGCCAAGATCGTTGCCTTCCTGAAAACCTTGACGGGTCAGCAGCCCCAGTTTGCGCTGCCCATGCTGCCCCCATCCACCGACAAAACGCCCGCGCCACGTCCGTTCAACTGAACGCGCCCCCCAATGGCTCCTGTTTCAACAGGATCAAACAACCGGCCTCGCGGCCGGTTTTTTTATGACCAATCGCTGAAGCAAGTTACTTGTCGGGCAACACGCAGATTTGAAAAAGATTGTTAAATATTTTTCTATTGATAACGATTCTCATTTAATATCTCCCGTGCCAGCCACCTGAAATTCGCCCTTGCAGCCGCACGCCAACAGGAAGCCAGCACCGTGCACGCCTCGCCGTGCTGTTCACCACCCGCCTGGAGACTGTCATGAACCCCGAAACCCATCCGAACAGCGAAGAATATGAGCTGCCCTGTGCCGAGGCCCTGCTGGCCGGCACGCTGGCGCTCATGACGGGCCACGCCCAGAGCGCCTGCGCCCGCCAGCGCATGCTCATGGCCAAAAAAATCCGGTCCAACCTGTACTTCCTCGGGCAAAACCCAGACCTCACACCCAACTTCCGCACCGTGGTGCAACGCATGCACCAGCACTGGGACGCGCTGGTGTCTGCCAACAACCCCACCGCGCCGGGCCATGACCACCACCTGCTGCCGGAAACCCGGCTCTGGCACCCTGCGGCTTCGCTGGTGCACTGAGAAAGCCCCGGATGCTCCCGCAGCCCAAACCCCCAATCGCGATGAAATGGGTCGGCCACCGCGGCACACAGGCCAACCAGCCGCCCGCTATCCCATCGCAAAACCAGCACCCCGCACACTTGGGCGTGGCACAAGAGCACGCAGTTCTGCTGCGACACATGGGGCGGCTGCAAACCAGCGTCTCAGCATTGCTGGCAGACAAAGAAGCCCGCCTGCAAGCCCTGGGCGGAGAAGTGTTGCGCCTGCGCGGGCAGCTGCTCGTGGCGCGCACGGCGGTGCTGTGGGGCTTGGCTCTGCGCACGGAGGCGGCAGCCAGCCACCAACCCACCGCGCGGTTCAAAAACGGCAACGGCCTGGGTGCAAGCCAACTGGAAGACCCGGAGCGTTCAACGGCAGCCCGCCAGCTCGTGTGCCAAACCGGCTGCGTGGGCCATGCCCACCACTGGCTCACAGCCGGCGGCACGTGCCAGCTCAGCGGCCAAGCCTGTGAGCGCCAGGCGATGGAAAAGTCGTTAGGCTCAACAGCGCTGCCTCAAGAGTAAAACCCCAGAAGGCACAAAGCCCGCTGCAACGAGCGGGCTTTTAAAGGCGTTGGGCGCTTGGTGCCCATGGCGGGAATCGGACCCGCGACCTCTCCCTTACCAAGGGAGTGCTCTACCACTGAGCCACATGGGCAGCGATATGGAGCGGGATAAGAGACTCGAACTCTCGACCTATACCTTGGCAAGGTATCGCTCTACC
>JAUXXN010000059.1 GCA_030684755.1 Hydrogenophaga sp. | reverse complement strand
GGGGGAATGTCTGACTCCCTCCCCCTCTGGGGGAGGGTTGGGGTGGGGGCTCCCCGAACCCCGGTATGCACCACGAACACCAGAGAGCGTGACACGGTGCGCCTGGCGCAGTGAGGTTAAGGGGGAGACGGCCACAGGCCGTCGGAGGACACGAACGGAGTCAGACGTGCCGTGCTACGCGGTGCAGGCCAAAGGGGAAAAGTAGCCACGCGGCACCTCCCCACAGAACAAAAGCCCCGCATGAAGGACAAGGAGACGAACATGGACAACACCTTAGACGCCTACCGCGTCACAACGCAGCCCTACTACCGCCCAGTGGCCGACGAGGTCGAACTGTATGAGGCGGCCTACTCCGTGCGCATGCCCATGATGCTCAAAGGCCCCACCGGCTGCGGCAAAACGCGGTTTGTGGAGTACATGGCCTGGAAACTGCAGAAGCCGCTCATCACCGTGGCCTGCAACGAAGACATGACCGCCAGCGACCTGGTCGGCCGCTTTCTGCTCGACGCCCAAGGCACCCGTTGGCAAGACGGCCCGCTCGCCCTGGCCGCGCGCCATGGCGCCATTTGTTACCTTGACGAAGTCGTGGAAGCCCGGCAAGACACCACCGTGGTCATCCACCCGCTGACCGACAACCGCCGCGTGCTGCCGCTGGAGAAAAAGGGCGAACTGGTCAGAGCCCATCCCGACTTCCAGATCGTCATCTCCTACAACCCGGGCTACCAAAGCCTGATGAAAGACCTGAAGCAGTCCACCAAACAGCGCTTCGGCGCACTCGATTTCAACTACCCCGAACACGCGGTGGAAACCGAAATCGTGGCCCACGAAACCGGCGTGTCGGCGGCTGTGGCGGGCAAGCTGGTGGGCATTGCCGAGCGAGCGCGCAACCTCAAAGGCCACGGGCTGGACGAAGGCATTTCCACCCGCATGCTCATTTACGCGGGCAGCCTCATTGCCCAAGGCGTGGCCGCACAAGCCGCCTGCCGTGTGGCTTTGGTGCGTCCCATCACCGACGACCCCGACATGCGCGACGCGCTCGACGCAGCGGTTGCGACCTTCTTTTGACCCCCACGCGCCTCCATGAGGCGTTGGTCCGCCAAGGTTTTTAGATATTTGCGAAGGCCTGTTTGTCATGAGCGTCCACCTGCACGACCACACCGAGTGGATTGACCAGCTAGAACCCACCTCGCGTGAGCTGCTGGCGCACCGCTGGCCCGACGCCACCAAGGTGTTCTCAGCCCGTGGGCTGGACAACTATGTGAAAGGTGCCGCTGCGCTGCGCGGTCTGGGTCGAGGCGCCGCATTGGTCAACGCCTGGATTGACGGCGCACCGCAGGTGGCCCAAGAGGTGGGCGAAGACGTGGTGGGCGAGCTGGCCACCACCGCGCTCATGCTGGCGTCCAAAA
>JAUXXN010000051.1 GCA_030684755.1 Hydrogenophaga sp. | reverse complement strand
GACGTGCTGCCCGCCGCACAAGGCCTGGGCTACCAGCAAATGCGCGTGGGCCAGCAAGGCCACGACGCCAGTCTGGCCAACGTCTTGTCAGAGGCCAGCGCGTTTGGTTTGAGCGCCGCCAGCGCACGCCGCATGGCCGCACATATAGCGCAGCAGGTGGCGCAGTGGAAGTCGTTGTTTCAGGACATGGGTGTTTGCGCGGCAGACCTTGAAATTCTGGCCCAGTACCTGGATGGGGCGCATCTGACCACGCAACGAAGAGAAGCCTTGAGCGGTGGTTTCATGTCCTGAATTCTTCAAGCACCCGCCTGCGCCCGCCGCCAAGCGACCCATTCCGAAGGCCGCAGTCCATAGCGTGCCAGCACGCCTTCGTGCAGGCGGAGCAGTTCGGCTTCGATGAGGGCTTGCACGGTGGCGCGTTCAGAGCTGGGCACGCTGTCGGCGACGGCTTGTGCGATGGTGCTGGTGGGGTGCTGCTCGGGGTGTTGCACCACTTGGCGCACGGTGGTTTTGATGAGGTCGCGCCAGGCCAGTCGCAGCGGGTCGGGTTCGCTGAGCTCCTGGCGGATGGCCAGATACTCTTGCGTGGAGCGTTCGTAGGCCCACACATACAGGTCGCGCAGCAGCTCGACACGCGTCATTTCGTACACGCCCAACACGGCCTTGCGGTAAGCGGGCTCGGGCACGTCCACAAAGGTCAACGGACAGAGGTTGGCCTTGAACAGCGGCAGGTTGGCCGCCAGCCGCGAGGTGCGGTTGTTGATGTCGGCAAAGGGCTGCAGGTAAGGCAGGTGCACCATCATGAAAAACGATTGCTCAAAGGGGTCGGTAATCTGGCTGGCTTGGGTCAGCAGCAGGTTGAGCTGGTGGTCAATCTGTTGGGGGGCCGACAGGGGGCGGTAAACGGACAAGCCAATGTCCACCGCGTGCTGACGCACCCGGCCTTCGTCGGCGGGGTTGGGCAACAGGTTTTCGGCCAGGGTGCTGTGCAGGTTGAGCAGGGTGTAGCGGTCAAAGCCCACGCTGTCGATGTTGCCCACCAAAAACTCGATAGCGGCCTTGTGGTTCAGGATCATCTGGGTTTCTATGGCGGGCTTACCGCTGGCGGCGGTGCCGTGTTCGATCAGCTTGCGGGTGTCCAGGCGCGAGTAGGTGTTGCCTTCCAGGTGGCTGGAGGCCCATGACAGGTCGATTAACAAGCGGTTCAAGATGGCGCGGCTGTAGGTGCCAGCGGGTTCTTGCGCCTGGCCCGGTGGGGTGCGGCCCAGGCGGTGCAAATGCCTGCGCAGGGCTTCGGGCAGGTAGTGGGTCTGGTTGGGCTGGTAGGCCGCCAAAAAGTCGGTTTGGTAGCCCACGGGCTTGCGCGCGGTGGGCGCTTGCTCAATGTAGGCCAGGATCTCCCGGCCCTCTGGCGACAAGGCCACGCTGCCAGCCAGCAGGTCGGCCACCGTTTCACGCACCGCAAAGGCGGGTGTGGTCGGGGCGGGTGCCGCGAACGTGGACACCTGGTAACGGCGCGCCCGAGCCTGGCCCTCAGCCCGCACCAAGCCAGCGGCCACCCACTGCGCCAACTGGCGCTGCGCGCTGCGGCGCGGCAGCGCAGGATGCAACGCCAGCAGCTGCGCTAGGCTCAGGCTGGTGGTGCTGGCTTGAAGGCTTTGCAAAAGGCCGGTGTCGTTGTTCATGGGGGTGCTATTTAACAGATGATTGGCGCGATTTTGGTGCAAAACTTGAAATTGCGCCAGCGGTGCCATGAATCGCGCCAAATGCCGTCGGACGGAACGGTTGCCGCCTTGTGCCCGCTGGGGGTGGGGCGGCTGAAGGGGGTTGGTTGCACCAGTTGTGCGGGTGATGGGTCTGGGACAATGCGCGCTCGAACTTGGTCGCAAGCTGCGTCCACCCCTCTGGTTCACCCTGCCATCCGCCCTACATGTCCCAAACCCCCGAATTCAACGCCGACACCGACGGCACCGCGCCCGATGCCATGCCCTCTGGCCATCTGGCGCGCGAGGCGCTGGCGCTGGCCGCGTTTGACCACATGGTGTCGCACGCCAGCGGCTTTCGGGCGCGGCCCGGCCAGCGTGACATGGCTGCGCTCATCGCCCACACGCTCAGTGGCGTGAGCCTGGGCGACGGTTCGGTCAGTGGCGAGGCCGGTTTGCCCGATCGCGGCATTGCGGTGGTGCAGGCTGGCACGGGCGTAGGCAAGTCGGCGGCGTATGCGTCCACTGTGATTCCGCTGGCGCTGGCGCAGCAAAAGCGCGTGGTCATTTCCACCGCCACGGTGGCGCTGCAAGAGCAGCTGATTGCCAAAGACCTGCCGGCGCTGGCGGCGGCGCTGCCCGAGCCGTTCACGTTTTCGCTGGCCAAGGGGCGCGGGCGCTATGTGTGCCGCCTGAAGCTGGACCAGCTCAGCGGTGGCGACGCGGCCAGCGCCGACCTGTTTGAGAGCGACGACGCACCCGCCGCAGCCGACGAATCGGCCGCTGGCGTGGCCGCGCACACGGTGGCCACGGCGGCGGCCAGCGCACGGGCGGCCGAGCGCTGGAGCGAGAGCGCCAAGCAATACATGCAGTGGACGCACCAGCTCGACAGCGGCGCCTGGGACGGTGACCGCGACCGCCTGGACGAGCCGCCCGAGGGCGAGGTGTGGAGCCCGGTAGCGGCCGAGCGCCACAGCTGCACCGCGCGCCACTGCCCCAGCTACAACAGCTGCAGCTATTACCAGGCGCGGGCCAAGCTGGCGCAGTCGCAGGTGATTGTGGTCAACCACGACCTGCTGCTGGCCACGCTGGGGCTGCACGCGCTGCCCGCGCCCGAAGACTGTTACCTGGTGTTTGACGAAGCGCACCACCTGGGCGCGGTGGCGCAGGGGCAGTTCACCGCGTCGATGGACCTGATGCGCACCCAGTGGCTCGACCGCCTGCCGCGCGCGGTGGACGAGGTGGCCGGCGCGATGCAGCACACGCCCAATGCCGACGTGGCCACGCTGGCGCGTGAGATGAAGTCGGCCCAAAACGAGCTGGCGCGCATGGCCATGGCGCGGCTGGGCGACAACCCTGACTGGCAAACCTTGACCGGGCGAGCCCCGGCACGCACGGCCACACGCGGTGGCTGGGCGGGTGGCGCAGCGGGCAAAGCGGGTGCAGCGGGCTCCAACGGTTCTGCGGGATCGGGTGCAGCCAAGGGCGCCTCAGGCGGCGGTTGGGGCGACGGCGCGGCCTCGGTGACCGACCGCTTTGAAGGCGGTGCCCTGCCGCCCGACTGGCTGGAAACCGTGGCCCGGTTGCAGGCCAACGCCAGCGCGCTGCTGAAGGTGTTTGAAACGCTGGCCACCCAGCTCAAGGCCACCGCGCGCGACAACCCCGGCGACGCCGCACGCTGTGCCAAGCTTTACAGCCGCCTGGGCGTGTTGGCGCCGCGCCTGCAAAGCGCGCAAGAAACCGCCACGCTGTGGCTGCAAGAGCCCGCGACCAACAACCCCGACCAACCCCGGCAGCCGCCGCTGGCCAAATGGCTGCAAGCGGGCCTGAACCACGGGCTCGTCACCCTCACCGCGCACGCTTGCCCGCTGGAGCCCGGCAGCTTGCTGCGCAACCAGCTCTGGAGCAAAGTGCGTGCGGCGGTGGTCACGTCGGCCTCGCTCGTCACCTGCGGCGGGTTTGACCATTTTCTGCACGAATCCGGTCTGGCGTACGACGACGCGGTGGTGGCGCGCGAGGTGCAAAGCCCGTTCGACCACGCCCGCCAGGGCCGCCTGGTGGTGGTGCAAACCGAGGCCGACCCGAAAGACGTGGAGGCCTACACCCGCGAAATGCTCGACGTGCTGATGACCGACCTGGCCGAGGTGCAGCGCGGGGCGTTGGTGCTGTTCACGTCCCGGGTGCAAATGCGGCGCGCGCAAGCGCTGCTCGAACGCGGCCTGCACAGCGATCTGCGCGGCCGGGTGCTGGTGCAGGGCGACGTCTCGCGCATCCAGTTGCTGCGCAAACACGCCGAGCGCGTGGCGGCAGGCAGCCCGTCTATCTTGTTTGGCCTGCAGTCGTTTGGCGAAGGGCTCGATTTGCCGGGCGAGTTGTGCGAATGGGTGTTTATCACCAAGTTGCCGTTTGCCTCGCCCAGCGACCCGGTGGGCCAGGCCCGCGCCGACTGGCTGAAAAGCCAGGGCCGCGACCCGTTCAGCGAACTGGTGGTGCCCGCCACCGGCGCGCGCCTATTGCAGTGGACGGGTAGGGCCATCCGCGCCGAGACCGACGAAGCGGTGGTCGTTTGCTACGATGCCCGGTTGCTGCGCCAGAGCTACGGGCGGCGCATGCTCAAGGGCCTGCCACCGTACCGGTTGCAGCGCCGCCAGAACGGCGTGCTGTCGGACGTGAGCGCTTAAACAACCCGTTGGGCTGCGCCGTTGAACGTTTTGAAAGCGTGCGGGTCCTCCTGGTTCGCCGCACATCCCGTGCGATGTGAAAACCCTGTTCCACCCTCAACGAGAACCCCCCACATGATTTACGCCACCCTGAAACTGTTGCACGTCCTGGCCCTTGTGGTATGGATTGGCGGCATGGTGTTTGCCCATTTCTTCCTTCGCCCAGCCGCCATGCAGCTTGAAGCCCCGGTGCGTGTGCGCCTGATGCACGCCACGCTGCAACGCTTTTTTGCGGCCGTGCTGGTGGCCATTGGGGTGGTGCTGGCCAGCGGCTTGTGGATGATCGGGCGCGTGGCCAAAGAGTCGGTGCAGGCCGGCTTGGGCTTCGCCATGCCCCTGAACTGGACCATCATGGCCACGCTGGGCATTGTGATGATGCTGATTTTTGGCCACATCCGCTTCGCCCTGTTCAAGCGCCTGAGCAAAGCCGTGGCCGCCAGCGACTGGTCTGCCGGTGGCGCCGCACTGGCCAGCATCCGCACGGCGGTGGGCATCAACCTGGGGCTGGGCGTGGTGATCATTGCGATCACGTTTTTGATGGCTTAAAGCGGGTGCCCTACATCCGGGGCAATGGAACGTCGTTTCCCCACATGCGCTGCCACAGCCAGGGCAGCGCGGTGCCCAGGTCGGGGCGCATGCTTTGCTGCGTTGGCAGGTGTTGGCCACTGACGCGAGCGGGCGTGTTGCCCAAGTCAAAGCGGAAGTTGTAGGCAGGTTCTTGGCCCATGCGCAAATCGGTCACGAACAGGCGGCCATCGGTCTCAGACAGGCTGTAAAACCCGTGGGTGAAGGCGGCCATGCGGGCCACCGAGGGCTCGCTGCGGTGCTGTTCTATCAGCTCTGCGCCCCGGTCGTGGGCGGTCCAGGTGATGCGTTGGCTGTTATCGAACAGCGAGTAATGGCCCTCAAAATACTGCGTGGGCGTGGTGGCTACCAGGCGCCAGAGCACGGTGTTGAACGGCGACGGCGTGACGAGCAGGCCTTGGGCGTTGATGTTTTGCTCGGCCAGTGAAGCGCGGGCCACTTGGGTGGCGTGTTGCTGGGCGCCGAAGCTCCAGGCAAGGTAGAACGTGCTCAGGGCCAGGCCAGCCAAGTTGCAGCGCAGGCCGCGCGCGCTCTTGAGTCGCAGCGCGGCCACCACGCCCCCGATGAGCGGCAAGGTGTAGAGAGGGTCGATGATGAAGATGCTGCCCACGCCAAAGGGGTGGTCGGTGAACGGCTGCAGCAGCTGGGTGCCGTAGATGGTCATGGTGTCGAGCAGCGGGTGGGTGAACAGCACCAGCCACAGCGCAAGCCACCACCAGAAGAACGTTGGTGCCTGCGGTGTGCCGCCGTGCAGGGCGCTGCCCCCTGAGGGGATGCTGTTCCCGCTTGGGGCGGCCCGGCGCTGGAGCCCAACCACTTCGCCGTCCATGCGCGAAACCGCCCAGGCCAGCAGCGGCGATGCCAGCGTGAGCAGCAGCAGTGAATGGCTTTCAGCGCGGTGACGCGTCATGTTCAGGATGGCGTCGCCGTGGTCGATGAAGGCATCGAGGTCGGGCAAAGTGCCGGCCACGCCGCCCCACAGGGCGGCTTTCCACACGGCGGTGCGTCGGCCCATCACGGCCACGCCGATCGCCGAACCAAGGGTGATTTGGGTTAAAGAATCCATGCAAAGAGCTTAGTGGCAGCAGGCAAACTGCATAAGTTGCGGGGGAATTGTGGTGCCTGCGGATTGAAGTGCCTCCACCCGGGATGCCGCCGTAGGCAGCGCGCGGGATCGTGCGGGGATCGTGCTTAAGCCTGCACCACGATGGGAAACGTGGCCCGTGCGCCATCCGCTCCGGGCACAAACGGTACGGTGAGCGCGGCTCGGCCTTCGGCGTTGAGGCGGCGCCACAGAAAGTCGCGTTCGTTGCCGGGGTCGCCCGCCACATAGAGCTGCGTGGTGAGCAGGTCTTGGCCGTCCAGCCGCACCTTGACGTGGATGTGCGGCGTGCGCCCGCTGTAGGGTGCGGGCCGCAGGGTGCGGAAGCGGTAGCGGCCATCGCGCCCCACGGTGACTTGGCCGAAGCCCTGGAAGGCGGGGTCGGCTTTGCCGCCGTCGCCTGGGTGGTGGTAGTGGCCCGCCTGGTCGCACTGCCAGATTTGCACCACAGCGCCTGAAACCGGCACACCGCGCGTGTCGGTGAGCACACCTTCAACCCACGCCGGCTGGCCTTTGCCATAGGTGGCGTTGCCGTTGCGCAGCAGGTCAAAGTCGTTGTCGGCGGGCAAGGCCACGGGGTAAAACGGGCCTTCGGTTTGGCTGGGGGTGGGCCGCAGCGCCGATTGCGCCAGCGCGGGCGTGAGCCAAGCTGGCGCGGCGGTGGCTGCTAGCACCGAGGCGCTGCCCACGAGCAGGTGGCGGCGTGAGGGGCTGGGCACGGTTGGCATGGTGGTCTCCTTCAATGGGGTTCACCGCTGCCGTTCAGGTTCAAACAGCGGGGGATTGGGCGTTGGTTTGGGTTTGCAGTTCCAGCGAGACGTAGCGCACTTGGTGGTCACCCGGGTCGCTGGGGCTGCTGCGTTCTTGGAAGCCCAGCGACTGTGCAAGTTCCAGCATGCCGGTGTTGATGCGCAGCACCGTGCCCACCAAGCGCTGTGTGCCACGTTCGCGCAGGTGCTCGATCATGTTGCCCATGAGCTTGCGGCCCAGGCCGCTGCCTTTCAGGTCGGAACGTACGATGACGCCGAATTCGGCGGTTTCGTTGTCCGGGTCCACTGTGGCTCGCACCGCGCCCAAGGTTTCTTCGCCTCCGTCGGCCAGGGGCCGGGTGGCAATGAAGGCCATTTCGCGGGCGTAGTCGATTTGTGTGAGGCGGGCGAGTTCGCTGTGCTCGATGGTGCGGCGGCTGTAAAACACACGCATACGAATGTCTTCCGGGTCCAGTTTCTCCAAGAAAGCGCGGTGCTGCATTTCGTCTTCGGGGCGGATGGGGCGCAGCGTGAGTACGTGGTCTTTCCAGTGCCAAGTTTCCACCAACTCTTGCGGGTAGGGCTGGATCGCAAAATGCGCGGCACCCGCCGGGCAGGCGGCCGACACGCGCACGCGGGCGTCCAGCGCCACAGCGCCTTCGTGGTTGGCCAGCAAGGGGTTGATGTCCAGCTCGGCGAGTTCGGGCACATCGGCCAGCAGCTGCGACACGGCCACCAGCACCTGAGCAATGCCGTCGATGTCAGCGGCGGGTTCGTCGCGGTAGCCTTGCAGCAGCTTGGCGATGCGGGTGCGGTTGATTTGCGCCAGCGCCAGCGGCGTGTTCAGCGGCGGCAGGGCGAGTGCGCGGTCAGCCAGCACTTCCACCGCCGTGCCGCCCGCGCCAAACAAGATCACGGGGCCAAAAATGGGGTCGACGCTGGCGCCGATGATGAGTTCGTGGGCGTGCTTTTTGCGCACCATGGGCTGCACGGTGAAGCCTTGCACGTCGGCGTCGGACCGCAGTTCGCGCACGCGGGCCAGCATGTTGGTGCATACCTCGCGCAGCTCGTTGGCGCTGCCAATGTTCAGGCGCACGCCGCCCACGTCGCTCTTGTGGCTGATGTTGTGCGACAAAATTTTGGCCACCACGGGGTAGCCCATGGCATCGGCGGCGGCCACGGCTTCGGTGGGGTCGGGGCCGACGGTGCGCGTGGGCACCACTGGCAGGCCGGCGGCGGCCAGAAAGTCTTTGGCTTCGGGCTCTGTCAGCAGTTCGCGCCCGCTGCTGAGCACCTCGTCCACGATGGCGCGGATGCGCGGCAGATCCACCGGCTGAGTGGCGCTGCGCGCGGGTGGGGTTTGCAGCAGCGCTTCTTGGTGCAGGCGGTAAGTGCGCAGAAAGGAAAAGGCGCGCACCGCTTCTTCGGGGGTGTTGTAGTCGGGAACGCCGGCTTGGCGGAAGGTCTGGCGGGCCTGGGCAACGGCGTTGTCGCCCAGCCAGCAGCCCAGCACGCGCCGGGGCTGCGCGGTAACTTGCGGCAGCAGTGCCTGTGCAATCTCGGTGCTGGGCACGATGGCGGTGGGCGCGTGAATGAAGAGCACGGCGCTGTCGGTGTCGTGCGACAGCGCTTCCAGCGCAGCCTGGTAACGCGCGGCGGGCGCGTCGCCAATGATGTCCACCGGGTTGGCGTGCGACCAGTTGGCGGGCAGCACGGCGTCCAGCCGGGCTAGCAAGGCGTCGTTCAGCGGGGCCAGGGGAACGCCGTTGGCCGCAGCAGCGTCGGCGGCCATCACGCCCGCACCGCCGCCGTTGGTGAGCACGATGAGCTGGCCGCTGGGGCCGTCGCGAAAGCGCGACAGCGTTTCGGCGGCCAAAAACAGCTCGTGCAGCGTGTCCACGCGCAGCATGCCGGCGCGGGCAATGGCCGCGTCAAACACCGCGTCGGAGCCCGCAAGCGCACCGGTGTGCGAGGCGGCGGCCTGCTGGCCTGCGGCCGAGCGCCCGGCCTTGACCACGATCACCGGCTTGTTGCGGGCGGCGGCGCGTGCTGCTGACATGAATTTGGGCGCGTCGTCGATGCTTTCGATGTAGAGCAGGATGGAGCGGGTTTTGGGGTCGCTGCCCAAAAAGTCGAGCATGTCGCCAAAGTCCACGTCGGCACGTTCGCCGAGCGAGACGAAGTGCGAAAACCCGATGCCGCGCGAGCCCGCCCAGTCGAGCATGGCCGTGACCAGCGCGCCTGACTGCGACACAAAGGCCAGGTCGCCCGGCAGGGCGCCGATGTGGGCAAAGCTGGCGTTCAGGCCCAGGTGGGGCACCAGCAAGCCGATGCAGTTGGGCCCGAGGATGCGCAGCGTGTGCACCCGGGCGGCGTCCAGCATGGCCTGTTTTTGCGCGTTGTCCAGGCCAGCGGTGACCACAATGGCCGCCCGCGTGCCGCGCGCACCGATGGCAGCGATGAGTGGCGCCACGGTGCGGGCGGGGGTGCAGATCACGGCCAGGTCGGGCACTTCGGGCAAAGCTTTTGCGTTGCGGTAGGCGGTGACGCCGCCCAGCTGGCTGTGTTTGGGGTTGACGGGGTAGAGTCGGCCACGGTAACCGCTGGCGCGGTTGTCGTTGTTGTTTCCGTCGCCCTGTAGGTTGCGCCACACCGTACTACCCACGCTGCCGGTGCGCTCGGAAGCACCAAAAACCGCCACCGAGGCGGGGGCAAACAGGGCGTCGAGGTGGCGAATGCTCATGGCTGTTAGCTTTCTGATGCTCTGGCAGGCGCGCTGTTTTTGTCGCTGCGGTTGGACGACATGAACGCAATCAGTGCCGAGCGCATGGCCTCTTCCACCGTCATGTCGATGGGGGTGGTCCAGCTGCGTGGGACAAACACGGTGTAGCCGCCGATCATGTAACCCATGGGCAGGTACACCGCCACATGGTCTTCCAGTTCGTTCAGCCCGCGCGCCAGGCCTTTCATGGACTGGCGCGTGACCAGCCCCACAATGGACAGCTCACCACCGGGCATGCGCAGCAGCACCACCTGTTGGGCGTCTTTTTCGTGCGGGGCGAAGTAGTCGGCAAAGTTTTTTAACGACGAATAAATGCTTTTCACCACCGGCAAGTTGGTGAATGGAAGTTCCACCCAAGACAGCAGGCGCGCAGTAGAGGGCTGCGAAATGAAGAAACCGAGCCCAACAATCAGTCCGGCGCCCAGCAGAATGCCCAGCCCTGGCAGGTAGAAGTCGCCAATCACAGGCCGGATGATTGCCATGGCCACGCCTTCGGTCCAGGTGACGAACAAAAACAACACGTAGACCGTCAATGCCAAGGGCAAAAACGTGATCAGACCGCGAAAAAAGTATTGGTAAATCGGTTTCATGGAGCGCTGTAAAAAAGTTACGTGCCGAATGCGCGCAACTGTTGCTCAGCATAGCAGCCGGGCATGCTGGTTGCATGGCAAGGCTGGCGGCCAGCGATCAGGGCGTGCCGCGCACCAAATCCAGAGAGGCGGTCATGCGTCCGGCGAACACGAGGTCCAGCGCTGCGCCGCTGCTGCTGCTGCTGACCGCCACACCGGGTTGCGCCTGCGGTGCGGTGCTGCGCAGTTGCAACAGGCCTTCGGGCCAGTGAAAAGCCAAGCGGGCTTGCATGGGCAGGTAGCCGTCCAAGTAGCGGCGCATCAACGGCCCGGCGTGCAGGCGCCAGGTGGTGTCGTCCACCCGCTCCAGCGCTTTGGACGTGAGGTTGATGCAGGCGCTGCCGCCGCGCTGCACCTGCGTCAGTTCCACCCGGTGATCCTGCACCTGGGCGCGTTCCACACCCTCGGTGGACGCCATTTCTATGTGTTGCACCCGCTGCGGGTTGAACGTGATGACGATCTTGGCGTTCGGGTCCAGCTGATGGTGGCAGGTGGTGATCTGCACCACGCCGCTGGTGAGGCTGTCTGGGGAGATTTCCACCCGCGAGGCGTAGTGGTAGGCACCAGGGTCGGGGCGTTCGCCCAAAAAGCGCAGCTCGCCTTCACGCGCCACGTCCGACAGTTCCAATGCCTGCGAGGCCAGCGGCATGGCGCAGGCCAGCAGTGCGGCGGCAAGGCGCCGGGTGGGGGCTTCCGGGTGGGTCAGAGTCATGGCGGTTTCCAGACGGTGCTTGCAAGCGGGGGGCCTGCCCCCATGTGTTAAAAGCGGTTTTTAAGCGCTGTCTTATTGTTGGGCAAATCGGTTGGGCGCGTGTGCCGATGCTTGCGGAACTCTACTGGCCCGTCGGGCTCTTCTCACTATGAATGGTTTTACGGACTTTATCGGCCGCGTGGTCAGCGGCATCACCAAGCTGGTGTTTGGGCTGGCACTGGCTATCTTTGTGCTGAGCCTGTTGCTGGCGCTGCTGGTTGTCGTGCTGGTGTCTTCGTTGTGGGCGCTGTTGACTGGGCGCAAGCCCACGCCGGTGCTCATGTTTCAGCATTTCCGGCGGGCGTCGCAGCGCTACGCCGGTGGTGTGTGGCCCGGCCGTGCCGGTGGTGGGCGGCCCGCTGGTTCGGCCTCGCCGTTTTCCAACCGTGGTACCGACCGGGGCGATGTGGTGGATGTGCAAGCCCACGAGGTGTCCGAGCCCACAGCACCGGGTGCTGCGCCGCGTTCGGGCAACGACCCCGTCGTGAGGCTTCCCTGACAGCTGCCGCTGTGCCGGGCGCCTGCAGGTGGCTGGCGACAGCGCTCAGTCTTCTTCAGACCGGTTTTTGCGCTGGGCCAGGGCCGCTTCGTAGATTGTGTTGCGCGGCTGGCCGGTGATGTCGGCACACAGTTTCACGGCGGTTTTCAGCGGCAGCTCGGCCAGCAAGAGGTTCAGCGTGCGCTGGGTGGCGGCGTTCAGTGCGCAGCCCTCGGTTTTTTCGGCGGCACTGGGGTGGACCAGCAACACAAATTCGCCGCGTGTGCGGTGGGCGTTGGCCTGCAACCAGGCCGGAAATGCCTCGGCGCTCAGGTGCGCCACTTCTTCAAATTGCTTCGTCAGTTCGCGCCCCACGGTCAGCATGCGCGCGCCCAAAGCGGCCAGGTCTTTGGCCAGCGCTTCGATGCGGTGCGGCGCTTCCAGCAGCACACAGGCGCGGGCGTCATCGGCGATGTGTTGCACCTCGCGTTGGCGCTCGGCGGCTTTGGGCGACAAAAAACCAGCAAACACAAAGCGGCCATCCCAGCCGCCTGTGCGCCCTGAGCCCGCCACGCTCAGCAGCGCGGTGATGCTGCTGGCACCCGGAATGGGCACGCAGCGAAAACCCGCCGCTGTGACCGCCGACACCAAGCGCGCGCCCGGGTCGCTCACGCCGGGGGTGCCGGCGTCGCTCACATAGGCCACGCGCTGGCCGGCTTGCAGGCGCTGCACCACGGTTTGGGCGGCTTCGGCCTCGTTGTGTTCGTGCAGTGCCAGCAGCGGCTTGTGCAGCCCATAGCCTTGCAGCAGGCCAGCGGTGTGGCGCGTGTCCTCGCAGGCCACGGTGTCGGCCAACGACAACACCTGCAAGGCGCGCAGCCCGATGTCGGCCAAATTGCCGATGGGCGTGGCGACCATGTAGAGCGCGCCCTGCGGATAATGTTGGTGAGCAGCCGCCTCGCGTGCGGCGGCCAACAGGGATGGAGTGCTTGCAGACAATGTGGTTTTCCAAAAAACAGGGGGCGCCGGAGCCCACCCGGCCCACCACCAAGGGCATGGGCGATGCCGCCGAAGACATGGCATTGGCGCATTTGCAGCGCCACGGCTTGGTGCTGGTGCGGCGCAATTTCAAGACCCCGGGCCGGGGCGGTGGCGAAGTCGATTTGATTATGCGCGAGCCCGACGGCACGCTGGTGTTTGTGGAGGTGCGCCAGCGTGCCAGCAACCGACAGGGCGGCGCGGGCGCCAGCATCACGCCCAACAAACAGCGGCGAATTGTGTTGGCAGCACGGCACTTTTTGCTGCGATTGGGATCGGAACCTGCATGCCGGTTTGATGCGGTGCTGATCCATGGCCGTTTGGAGCCGACAGCCCAGATTCAAGAGTCTGTGCGTATCGACTGGCTGCGTGCGGCCTTTGATGCTTCCGCTAGCTTTTGACACAACCCCCGACCGCTATGATCGCCCCATGCTTTTGCAACGAATACAACAACAATTCATCGACAGCGCCGACCTGAAATACCAGTGTGCGCAGTCGCTTGCGCAGGTGGTCGAAGCGGCCACCACGGCGGTGCTGGTGAGCGTCACCGGTGGTGGCAAGGTGCTGACTTGCGGCAACGGCGCCTCGGCTGCCTCAGCCCAGCATTTCGCCGCCAGTTTCATGGGCCGCTACGACCGTGAGCGCCCCGAACTGGCCGCGTTTTCGCTCTCAGCCGACGCCGCCGTGCTGACCGGCATTGCCAACGACTTTGACGCCCGCGCCGTCTACGCCCGCCAAGTGCGCGCGCTGGGCCAGGCTGGTGACGTGCTACTGGTGCTTTCGACCAGCGGCAACTCGGGCAACCTTTTGGCAGCGGTGGAAGCCGCGCACGAGCGCGACATGACCGTGTTGGCGCTCACGGGCGGGCGTGGTGGGCGCTTGGCGCAAATGCTGCGCGACACCGATGTGTTGGTGTGCGTACCCCACGACGTGCCGGCCCGTATTCTGGAGGTGCATCACATCGTGTTGCACTGTATTTGCGACGGAGTGGACGCCCAGCTGCTGGGGCTGCCCGACGCAGTGATCAATGAACAGGAGACCCCCGTATGAAGCTGTTGAAGCACGCACGCTGGAGCCGCGTGGCTGCCACCACCTTGGCCGCTGTGTTGTTCGGAGCAGCGTTGTCGGCCTGCGCACCTCTGGTGGTGGGCGGCGCCATGGCCAGTGCCTTTGTGGCCACAGACCGACGCACCTCGGGTGCCCAGTTGGAAGACCAAGGCATTGAGTTGCGCGCATCGAACCGACTGCGCGACCAAATCGGCCAGCGCGGCAACGTCAATGTCACCAGCTACAACCGCCGGGTATTGCTGACTGGCGAGGTGGCGACCGAGCAGGACAAGGCGTTGGTCGAAAGCACGGTGGCGGGCGTTGAAAATGTTCGCAGTGTCGTCAACGAGCTGGGGGTGTTGGGGGTTTCTTCGCTCACCCAGCGTTCCTCAGACACCTTGGTCACCGGTCGTGTGAAGGCCGCCATGATCGATGCGCGCGACTTGTCGGCGTCGTCTGTCAAGGTGGTCACAGCCCGGGGCACGGTGTATCTGATGGGCCTTCTGACCCAGCGCGAAGCCGACCGCGCCACCGAAATCACCCGCAACACCCAGGGCGTGCAGCGCGTGGTGCGGGTGCTGGAAATCCTCAGCGAGGAAGAACTGGCGCGCCTGTTGCCCAAACCGTCTGAAAACGAAAAAGCAGCACCCGCCAAGTAAGCGCAGCGGCCTTGCCTCCGTGTTGCGTTGGTCTTTTGGAGGCCACTGCGTGGGCTGGGGCCGAGCCAGCCCGCGCCATCACCGCAGTCTTTTGATCAGGCTTGACGTGTCGAGCCGGTTGCCGTCTTGGGCTTGCAGGTCGGCGTAAAACTGGTCCACCAGCGCGGTCACTGGCAGCCGGGCACCGTTGCGCCGGGCTTCGTCCAGCACCAGACCCAGGTCTTTGCGCATCCAATCCACGGCAAAACCAAAGTCAAACTGGTCGGCCACCATGGTCTTGCCCCTGTTGTCGAGCTGCCAGCTTTGCGCGGCGCCTTTGCCGATCACATCCAGCACCTGGTTCATGTCCAGCCCGGCTTTCTGGCCAAACGCAATCGCTTCGGCCAGCCCCTGCACCAGCCCGGCAATGCAGATCTGGTTGACCATTTTGGTCATCTGACCCGCCCCGCTGGGGCCCATGCGGGTAAAGGCGCGCGAAAACGCCAGCGCCACGGGTTTCACCGCATCAAACGCTTTTTCATCGCCGCCGCACATCACGGTCAAGGCGCCGTTTTTAGCGCCAGCCTGACCGCCCGAGACGGGCGCATCGATGAAGGCCAGACCCAGGGTTTTTGCCGCACCATGCAACTCGCGGGCCACGTCGGCCGAAGCGGTGGTGTGGTCCACGAACACAGTGCCGGGCTCCATGCCGGCGAAAGCGCCGTCAGCGCCCAGAGTGATGGAGCGCAGATCGTCGTCGTTGCCCACGCAAGCGAACACGGTGTCGGCACCCATGGCGGCTGTGCGAGGCGTTGGCCGGGCTTGCCCGCCGAATTCGGCCACCCAAGCCCGCGCTTTGGCGGGCGAACGGTTGTAGACCGCGACCGAATGCCCGGCGCGCGCCAGATGCCCGGCCATGGGAAAACCCATGACGCCCAGGCCAAGAAATGCCACCTTCTTGGGCGCCACAGATTCGTAGGTTTTGGCGGCGATGCTGCTCATGTGGGGGTGTTCTTAGAGTGAGAGATGGTATGGAGGTGCGTCAAACAATGGTGAAGTGCTCGGTGCCGGCGGACAGGTCTTGCGTGCGCGCTCGTCGGCTGTTGAGCTTGATTTGCAGGCGCAGGTCGTTCAGGGAGTCGGCGTTGCGCAGCGCGTCTTCGAATGTGATGAGGTTGGCCTCATAGGCGTTGAACAGCGCTTGGTCAAAAGTCTGCATGCCCATGTTCCCGCTTTTCTTCATGATCTCTTTGATCTCGGACACATCGCCTTTGAAGATCAGGTCGGAGATCAGGGGCGAGTTCAGCATCACCTCCACGGCGGCGTGGCGTCCTTTGTTGTCCTGGCGCGGCACCAACCGCTGCGACACCAAGGCGCGCAGGTTGAGCGAAAGGTCCATCAGCAACTGGCTGCGCCGCTCTTCGGTGAAGAAGTTGATGATGCGGTCCAGGGCCTGGTTGGCGCTGTTGGCGTGCAGTGTGGCCAAACACAGGTGCCCGGTTTCAGAAAACTGGATCGCATGCTCCATGGTCTCGCGGTCGCGTATCTCGCCCATCAGGATCACATCGGGGGCTTGGCGCAGTGTGTTCTTCAAAGCGGCTTCCCAGCTGTCGGTGTCCAGACCCACTTCGCGCTGGGTGACCACGCAATTTTTGTGCGGGTGCACAAACTCCACCGGGTCTTCAATGGTGATGATGTGGCCTTGCGTGTTTTCGTTGCGCCAGTCCACCATGGCCGCCAGCGACGTGGATTTGCCCGAGCCCGTACCGCCCACAAGGATGCACAGACCGCGCTTGGACAGCACCACGTCTTTCAGCACCTGGGGCAGTCCGAGTTGG
>JAUXXN010000050.1 GCA_030684755.1 Hydrogenophaga sp. | reverse complement strand
GTGAAGATGCCCGACTACCGCTGGGGCATCTTCCTGAACCCGGCAGAAAAAGACCGCAAGATCCACTTCGGCGACCACAAGGGCGAAGCCGCCTGGCAAGACATCCCCGGCGAATACCGCGCCAACCTGCGCCGCATCATCGTGACGCAAGGCGACACCGAGCCTGCCAGCGTGGAGCAGCAGCGCCACTTGGGCCTGACCTGCCCGAGCCAGTACGATCTGCGTAACCTGTTCCAGGTCAACGTGGAAGAAGGCCGCCACCTCTGGGCCATGGTCTACCTGCTGCACAAATACTTTGGCAAAGATGGCCGTGAAGAAGGTGAAGCCCTGCTGGAGCGCAACAGCGGCAACGCCGACAACCCGCGCATCCTGGAAGCCTTCAACGAAGAGACGCCCGACTGGCTGAGCTTCTTCATGTTCACCTACTTCACCGACCGCGACGGCAAGTTCCAGCTCTGCGCGCTGGCCGAATCCAGCTTCGACCCGCTGGCCCGCACCACCAAGTTCATGCTGACCGAAGAAGCGCACCACATGTTCGTGGGCGAGTCGGGTGTGAGCCGTGTGATCAACCGCACCTGCCAGGTGATGAACGAGCTGAAGACCGACGACCCGGCCAAGCTGCGCGCCGCCGGCGTGATCGACCTGCCCACCATCCAGCGCTACCTGAACTTCCACTTCTCGGTGACCATCGACCTGTTCGGCGCCGACGAGTCCAGCAACGCCGCCACCTTCTACAGCACCGGTTTGAAAGGCCGTTACGAAGAAGGCAAACGCACCGACGACCATGTGCTCAAAGGCCAGTTCTACAAGGTGCTGAACGTGCAGAACGGTCAGCTGGTGGAAAAAGAAGTGCCGATGCTCAATGCGCTCAACGAAGTTCTGCGTGACGACTACATCAAGGACAGCGTCGGTGGCGTGGAGCGCTGGAACAAGGTGATCGAAAAGGCCGGCATCCCGGTGCGCCTGACCGTGCCGCACAAGGCCTTCCACCGCAACATCGGCATGCTCAAGGGCGTGAAAGTTTCTCCCGAAGGCCGCGTGATCTCCGAGTCCGAATGGGCCGCTCACCGCGACCAGTGGCTGCCCAGCGAAACCGACCGCGCCTTTGTCGCCAGCCTGATGGGCCGCGTGGTGGACCCCGGCAAGTTCGCCAACTGGATCGCACCGCCGGTGATGGGCATCAACCGCCAGCCGGTGGATTTTGAATACGTGCGGTTCAGCTGATCCATCAATGTGAACAACTGCTGCCTCCCTTCTTTCCGGGGGCGGCAGTTGACAGAGGCTGGGGGCCGGGTGCCTCATACGGGGTACCGCCAAATCGGCACCCGGCCCCCTGCCTCTGACAACTGCATGGGCATGCCTGCGTAGA
>JAUXXN010000048.1 GCA_030684755.1 Hydrogenophaga sp. | reverse complement strand
CGCGACATCACCGAAGCCGCAGCCAAAAGCTTTGCCACCTTGGCCGAGCGCATGCGCCAGCGTGGCAACAGCCCCGACGCCGTGGCCCACTTTCTCACCCAGTGCTTGTTTTGCTGCTTTGCCGAAGATGTGGGCTTGCTGCCCGGGCAATTGTTTGACCGCCTCATCAACAACCGCTCGCTCACACCCGAGCGCCTGGGTCAAAACCTGACCAACCTGTTTCAGGCCATGAAGGTGGGCGACCTGTTTGGGGTGGACGACGTGCCTTGGTTCAACGGTGGCCTGTTTCAAACCATCGCTGTGCCCCGGCTGGACATTCTGGACGTGACCGAGCTGCGCAACGCCGCCGCCAAAAACTGGAGCGCCATCGACGTGTCCATTTTCGGCACCCTGTTTGAACGCGGCCTTGACCCGAGCAAGCGCAGCCAGTTGGGCGCCCATTACACCGACCCCGCCACCATCGAACGCATCATCGACCCCGTGGTGCGCCGCCCCTTGCTGCGCGAGTGGGCTGCGGTCAAAGAGCAGATCGCCGCCCAGCTGACCAAAAGCAAGAAGCGTCGTCGGGCCGGCTACCGCAAGACAGACGGTTCACTCGTGAAGGCTTCTGCGGGCGATGCCGCTTTTCAGGCGGCCGAAAAACTGTACGTTGAATTCCTTCACAAGCTGGAGCATTTTCGCGTGCTCGATCCCGCCTGCGGCAGCGGCAATTTTCTGTACCTCGCGCTCAAGTGCCTCAAAGACGTGGAGCACCTCGCCAACACCGAAGCAGAAGCCCTGGGGCTGGACCGGCAGGTGGAACTGTTTACGGGCCCGGCCAATGTGCTGGGGATTGAACTCAACGAATACGCCGCCGAGCTGGCCCGCGTGACGGTGTGGATTGGTGAATTGCAGTGGCGGCTGGACCACGGCTACCCCTTCAAAACCAACCCGGTGCTGGAGCCGCTGGACCACATTGAATGCCGCGATGCCTTGGTTTCTTTTTCCAACGCGGGCGATGGCTCTGACTCGGGGGCTTGCTCCAGTGCGGGCGATTCCTCCAGCGCGGGGGCGCGTGCGGTGCAGATGCCGGGGGCTCACGAGCCCCTGGGGGCTCGGACATCGCTCCCGGCATCCGCCCCGCCCACACCCCCGCGCCCGCATGAACCTGTGGTTGGTGCGGGCACGGGTATGTCACCGGCTGCGGCTGCGGCTGCGGCTGTGGATGCGTTGTCCGAGGCGGATGCTTTGCTCCCTCGCCCCTCTGGGGAGATGGCTGGGGTGAGGGGCAGCGCCCGCGAAAACGACGGCCACACCGCGACCGAAGCGCCCTGGCCGCGCGCCGATGTGGTGGTGGGCAACCCGCCGATTTTGGGTGGCAGCAACAAGCGTGGCGAGCTGGGCGGCGACTACTTCGATGCGCTGGCCAGTGTCTTTGCCGGTCGGGTGCCGGGTGGTGCCGATCTGGTGTGTTATTGGTTTGACAAGGCGCGGGTTCAGATCGCGAATGGTGAGCTTGGAGCAGCCGGGTTGGTTGCTACCCAATCCATTCGCGCAGGAAGCAACCGCACGGTGCTCAAGGCGATTGGTGAAAGCACACGCATATTTGATGCTTGGAGTGACGAACCATGGATCAACGATGGTGCTGCTGTGCGGGTGTCTTTGGTGTGCTTTGGCATTTTCGATCAAGCGGCTGTGCTTGATGGTCAGAGCGTGCGCGCCATCAATGCGGACCTCAGCGTTGGAGGAACTCTGGATGTAACGCACGCATTGCCACTTCACGAGAACCAAAATACGAGCTTTGAAGGGACCAAAAAGTACGGGAAGTTTGATATCTCGGGGAGGCTGGCCAGATCGTGGCTCGGCTTACCCAATCCGAATGGACGCAGCAATTTTGAAGTGGTGAAACCCTGGCGCAATGGGCAGGACTTGAGTCGGCGGGCCAGTGATACTTGGGTGATCGATTTCGGAACATCCATGTCCGAAACCGATGCAGCCCTGTTTGAAGAGCCGTTTGCGCACGTGGTACGTGAGGTCAAGCCCGATCGTTTGTCGGTTCGGCGTGTGCGGACTGCACGGCTGTGGTGGATTCACGAGGAGGCACGGGTGTCAATGCGTGCTGCCTTGAATACGTTAACCCGTTATATTGCTACGCCACGGGTCGCAAAACATCGGTTTTTTGTCTTTCTCGATGCATCTATATTGCCCGATACGCGACTCAATCTCATCGCGCGCACCGACGACACCATCTTTGGAGTCCTGCATTCGCGCATCCACGAAGTCTGGGCATTGGCGCAGGCGTCAATTCATGGCGATGGCGCTGAGGGTGGACGACCCACGTACAACGCCAAGTCTTGCTTCGAAACCTTCCCCTTCCCCGCAGGCCTCACGCCCGCCGACACCGCGCACCAGCAGACCGAGGCCGTTCCTAGTTCGGCGCATGGTGCGCTGATTCCGGCGGGCTTGGCGGATGCGGGGAGCCCCTCACCCCAGCCCTCTCCCCAGCGGGGCGAGGGAGCCAAGACAGCGCGCTCGGCGGGTGTTGCCCCCAAGGTGGCGTTACCTGCGGTAGTGGCAGGCGAGAGCCTCAAGGCCCACGCCTCCCGCATTGCCGAAGCCGCCGCCCGCCTCAACAGCCTGCGCGAAAACTGGCTCAACCCGCCCGAGTGGACGCAGCGCGTGCCCGAGGTGGTGCCGCTGGGCATGGACCGCAGCCCCTACCCCGACCGCGTGGTGCCCAAGCCCGGCCTGAGCGCCGCCGACGCCGCCGCGCTGCAAAAACGCACCCTCACCAACCTGTACAACCAGCGCCCGGCCTGGCTGGCCATGGCCCACGAAGCGCTGGACACCGCCGTGGCCGCCGCCTACGGCTGGACCGACTACACGCCGCAGATGAGCGACGACGAGCTGTTGGCCCGCTTGCTGTCGCTGAACCTGGCGCGGGCCGGTAGCGTCTGAATGCATGTGGTGTTTTTGACTACGTTGTGGTCGAAATGACTACGATGTAGTCTGTCTGGCTACAATTCCTCCATGAATGAAGCACAGATGGTCGAAATCTTTGGCAGTGTGGTCCGTTTTCGTGCCTTGCGAGCCTTGTTTGCTGAGCCGGGCAGGGGGTTTGGGCAGCGCGAGCTGGCGGCAGAGGCTGGTATCGACCCGGGCGGTGTGGCCAAGTTGCTCAAGCGTTGGGTGGCATCTGGTCTGGTGACGCGCCGCCAGCAAGACGGCTTGCCCCGCTACCACGCCAGTGCCGACCCAGCCTTGGCGCCCCTGGTGGCGCTGATGCAGCAAGACAGTGCGTTGGTGAGCACGCTGAAGGATGCGCTGGCGCCCGTCCCTGGGGTGGCGGTGGCGCTGGTGTTTGGGTCGGTGGCGCGGGGTGAAGCGGGCGCGGACAGCGATGTGGATGTGTTGGTGCTGGGCAGTGCATCTGAGCTGAAGGTCAATGCCGCGCTCAAACCGGCGGGGCGGATGCTGGGCCGCGCGGTGCATGCCACGGCCAGTACCATCGAGGCTTTCATGGAACAGGTTCGCGCAGGAGAGGGGTTTGCACAGGACATCGTGCAGGGCCCGCGAATCGCCTTGTTGGGGAGTTTAGAAAATGCGATCCTTTCGAACGCTGGCGGCTGAGCCGGGAGCGCCGCTGAAGCCACAACCAGCCAATGGGCGCGATGCAATGCATTGGCTGCGACAGGCCAGCGTGAAGCTGACTGACGCACAGCAGACCGTGATTTCTGCCAACACACGCATGGATGCCGCGTGGGACGCCGTGCTGATGGCTTGCTTGGCCGTGGCCTGTGCAGAGGGTTGGCGCGCCACCAGCGATAAGGGCCACCACCAGGTGGCGCTGGAAGGCACGGCCGCTGCCATTGGGTTGTCTCAGTCCCGGTTGGACGAGTTGGACACCTTGCGCGACTGGCGCAACCGCAAATACCGCGCAGGCTTCAACGTGGAGCCTGAGGAGCTCGGAGAAGCCATTGCCTGGGTGTCGCCGTTTCTGGACGACGTGGGACGCTGGTTCAAAAGAGAGAAAGCTGCCCTGGTGAAGCAGGGGCTTGCGCCATGAAAAGCGGCGTTGATGGTCAGTTTTTCGTGCGTTTGCTGGCGCTGAACCTGCAACCCATCTCCACGCAACATGCCTGAATTGCCCAATGTGCTGGGCCACAACGCGCTGGACTGGACCGTCGTGGCCGTTTTCGCCACGGTCTACCTCGGCATGTTTCTGGGTGGCTTGCCGCGCTTGAAGCTGGACCGCTCGGGCGTGGCGCTGTTGGGCGCCATTGCGGTGATTGCGCTCACCGGGATGCCGCTGGAAGATGCCGCGCGGGCGGTGGACCTGCCCACCATCGTGCTGCTGTTTGCGTTCATGGTGGTCTCGGCGCAAATGCGGCTGGGCGGGTTTTACACCGAGGTGACGCGCCGGGTGGGCGGTTTGCCGTTGTCGCGCCGGGGTTTGCTGGCGGCGCTGATTGCGGTGGCGGGTGGGTTGTCGGCCATTTTTTCCAACGACATCGTTTGTCTGGCCATGACGCCGGTGGTGGCGCGGCTGTGTTTGCAGCGCGGGCTGAACCCGGTGCCGTTTCTCATTGGGCTGGCCTGTGCGGCCAACATCGGTTCGGCCGCCACGCTCATTGGCAACCCGCAAAACATGCTCATTGGCTCGGTGTTGCAACTGCCGTTTGGCGGCTATGTGCGCCAGGCGCTGGGGCCGGTGGTGTTGAGCCTGGGGCTGCTGTGGCTGTGGCTGGCCTACGGGCCGGGCTCCAACAGCGGTGCGCACGAGCTGGCTCAGCCCGTGGCGGTGAATGTGCCGCTGGACGACGCGCCCGCGTTTGACCGCTGGCAAACCACCAAGGGCCTGACCGTGGCTGGGGTTTTGTTGCTGGTGTTTCTGTTCACCGACTGGCCGCGCGACGTGGCCGCGCTGGTGGGCGCTGGCGTGTTGTTGCTCAGCCGTCGGCTGCATTCGTCACACGTCATGGGATTTGTGGACTGGCAACTGCTGCTGTTGTTCATGGGCCTGTTTGTGGTGAACCATGCGTTTGAGGGCACCGGTCTGGCAGCGCAAGCGGTGGCCTGGCTGGCCGCGCAGGGCGTGGCCCTTGCCGACCCGGGGCCGCTGCTGGTGGTGGGCGTGGCGCTGTCCAACCTGGTGTCGAATGTGCCGGCGGTCATGCTGCTGCTGCCGCACCTGGGCAGCAACGCGCAAGAGGCCGGGGTGTTGCTGGCGCTGGTGAGCACCTTTGCTGGCAACCTGCTGCTGGTGGGCTCCATAGCCAACCTGATCGTGGTGGACCTGGCCGCCAAACAGGACATTGCCATCGACTGGAAGCAGCACGCGCTGACCGGTATTCCGGTCACGCTGGGTTCGCTCGCGGTGGTGTGGGGCTGGGTGCGCTGGCTGGGCTGAAGCCCCGCCGCTTCAGCGCTGCGCGGCCAGCGCCCGCATGTCGTCTTCGTAGCCCTTGAGCACGCGCACGGCGTTGGCGCGCTGCTCGGCGGTGGTGGTGTTGTGCAGCGCGGCAAACTGGGCGCAGCCGTGTTGAACCAACGCCTGGCTGTTGGCGTTGTAGCCGGCCGTGGGGGTTTGAAGCACGCGGGTGAGGTGGCTGCGGCTGGCGTTCAGTGCGTTGACATTCGAGCTGTTTTGCAGGGTTTGCAGGGTCTGCAGCAGCTCGCTCTGGCGGCGCAGGCGCTCGCGCAAGGCTGTTTGGGGGTCCCAGGGCGACTGTTGCAGGCCCTTGCGCACCAGCTCGCGTTGGGCGGGGCTCAGGCGTCCGTACAGGGTTTCGCTGCGGCTCACGGCCTGGTCTACCCGCCGGTTCAGCCGCTCTTCGGGGCTGCCACGTAAATATTCTTTCTCAAACGAATCGTTGCGCTTGTCGTGGTGGCGCTGCAGATGCGCCACTTGCGCTGGGTTCAGCTGCTGCCCCAAACGGGTAAGCGGCTCCAGGCCGCGTTCGCTGGCGCGCTGCACGGCGGCGCGCACAGCTTCAAATTGTGCGCAGGCCTGGGTTGCGCTCATGTCTTGGGTGGCCATTGCCTGCCACTCTTGCAACTGGCGGGCGTAGGTGGTCAGTTCGTTGCTGCGGTGCCAGGCCAGAAAGGTGTCTATGTCTTGGCGCGCCTGGGGCGACTGTTCTGACGTGAAATCCATGTAGCCGTCCAGCCACCAATAGAGCAGGTTGGGAGCCTGGTTGTAGGCCAGCCGGGTGGTGCTGCAGGCGCTCAGCGTGAGGGCGGTCAGCAGCATCAGGGCCAGCCCAAAGCGGCGGGCGATAATCTTTGTATCAATCAACCAAAGGCTCCTAAGGGGCTCAGCAGAGGTGTTCATGTCGTTCCAAGTGGATGTGGTGGTGATGGCAGCGGGCAAGGGCACGCGCATGAAAAGCTTGCGGCCTAAAGTGTTGCACCGTTTGGGCGGACGCGCATTGGCGCAGCATGTCATCGACTGTGCCGCACGGTTATCGGCCCGTTCGGTGGTGGTGATCACCGGCCACGGCGCCGAGCAGGTCGAAGCCGGACTGAGCGCACCTGCGGCGGCGCCCGGTGCTGCAGCCACCGCGCTGAAATACGTGCGCCAAGAACCGCAACTGGGCACCGGCCACGCGGTGCAGCAAGCGGCCCCTGCGCTGCCCGACGACGGCGTGACGCTGGTGCTCTCGGGCGACGTGCCTTTGACCCAGTCCGACACCCTGCAAGCTTTGCTCGACCTGTGTGCGGGCGAGCGCCTGGCGCTGCTGACGCTGGACATGCCCAACCCCACCGGCTATGGCCGCATCGTGCGTGCTGAGGGCGGCGCGGTGCAGGCCATCGTCGAGCAGAAAGACGCCAGCGAGGCACAACGCGCTATCACCGAAATTTACAGCGGCATCATGGCCGTGCCCACCCGGCTGCTCAAGGGCTGGCTGGCGCGGCTGGACAACCAAAATGCCCAGGGCGAGTACTACCTGACCGACGTGGTGAAGTTCGCCGTGGGCGATGGCGTGAGTGTGCAGGCACACCGCATCGACGACGCGGTGCAGGTGGCGGGCGTGAACAGCCCGCTGCAACTCGCCGAGCTGGAGCGGGCCTACCAATTGCGCGTGGCCGAGACGCTGATGGTGCAAGGCACCCGCCTGGCCGACCCGGCGCGGCTGGATGTGCGCGGCACGCTGGTGTGCGGGCAAGACGTGGAAATTGACGTGAACTGCGTGTTTGAAGGCCGCGTTGTGCTGGGCGACGGCGTGCGCGTGGGCGCCAACTGCGTGATTGCCAACGCGGTCATTGAAGCGGGCGCGGTGATCCACCCGTTCACCCACATTGATGGTGAAAAGCTCGGTGTCAGCGTAGGCCCCGGTGCGCTGGTGGGTCCGTTTGCCCGCCTGCGCCCGGGCGCGAAGCTGGGCGCCGAAGTGCACATTGGCAACTTTGTTGAGGTGAAAAATTCCACCCTGGCCGCAGGCGCCAAGGCCAACCACTTGGCCTACCTGGGCGACGCCGACGTGGGCGAGCGCGTGAACTACGGTGCGGGCAGCATCACCGCCAACTACGACGGCGCGAACAAACACCGCACCGTGATTGAGGCCGATGTGCACGTGGGCAGCAACTGCGTGCTGGTGGCCCCCGTCACCCTGGGCGCGGGCGGCACGGTGGGCGGCGGCTCCACCATCACCAAGAGCACGCCCCCGGGCGCGTTGTCGGTGGCGCGGGGCAAGCAGGTCAACCTAGAGAACTGGCAGCGCCCGCAAAAGAAGAAAAGCTGAGGTTTGCCTTGGTTTCGCTCCCTCCCCCAGCAGGAGAAGGCTTAAGAAAGACCGGGCTGGGGGCTCTTCAAGCGGGCTTGTCCAGCGGCAGGCGCGGGTCGAATTTGGCCCGCTTCAGACTGAAAAATGCCTTCACATTGCGCACGTTGGCGTTGCTGGTGAACAGCCGCTGTGCCAGCGCCAGGTAGGCTGGCATGTCGGCGGTGTGAACCACCAGCACGAAGTCGGGCCCGGGGCTCACGCGGTAACACTGTTGTACCGCCCGGTCGGGCACCACGTGGGCTTCAAACGCCTCCAGCTGCTCGGCGCCTTGGCGCTCCAGCGTAATTTCCACCAGAGCGGTCAGTCCGTGGCCCAGCAGCGGGGCCAGCTTGTCGGGGTTGAGCAGGGCCACTTCGCGCTCGATCAGGCCCAGGCTGCGCAGCCGCTTGATGCGGCGCAGGCTGGTGGGGGGTGACAGGTGGGCCAGCTCGGCAAGTGTCTGGTTGCTGCGTGCTGCGTCGTTTTGCAGCAAGTCCAGCAAACGCAAATCGGCTTCATCGATGTTGATTTCTTCCATAAATGAATTGTCTTTGAATCAAATCACAATTTTTTTCGGTCGATGAAATAAATCGGTTCTTTGGCATCGCATATCGATCACAAATTTCTTGTTGCCCTGTTTAGCATGGGGCTCGTTTTTAACAAGGAGTGGGCTATGTGCGGCATCGTGGCAGGGGTTTCTGGGCGTGACATCGTGCCCATACTGGTTCAAGGTTTGCAGCGGCTGGAATACCGTGGCTACGACTCGTGCGGCGTGGCCGTGCACACCGGTGGTCTGAAGCGCGCCCGCAGCACCGCCCGCGTGGCCGAGCTGATGCAGCAGGTGCAAACCGAACACATCGCCAGCGGCATCGGCATTGCCCACACCCGCTGGGCCACCCACGGAGCCCCGGCGGTTCACAACGCCCACCCGCATTTCAGCCACGGCCCGGCCAACACCTCCACCGACGGCTCGGCTGGCCGCGTGGCACTGGTGCACAACGGCATCATTGAAAACCACGACGAACTGCGCGCCGCCCTGCAGGCCAAAGGCTATGTGTTCGAGAGCCAGACCGACACCGAAGTCATCGCCCATCTGATCGATTCGGTGTATGACGGCGATGTGTTTGTGGCCCTGCAAGCGGCTGTGGCCCAGTTGCACGGCGCTTATGCGCTGGCGGTGTTTCACAAGGACGAGCCACATCGCGTGGTGGGCGCGCGCGCGGGCTCACCGCTGGTGCTGGGCGTGGGCGAAGACGGCACGGAGCACTTTCTGGCCAGCGACGCCATGGCCCTGGCCGGCGTGACCAATCAGATTGTTTACCTGGAAGAGGGTGACCTCGTGGACCTGCAGCTGGGTCGCTACTGGGTGACCGACCGCCAGGGTCGCCCGTTTGACGCCAGCCAGCGCCCGGTGAAGACCGTCCATGCCCACAGCGGCGCG
>JAUXXN010000043.1 GCA_030684755.1 Hydrogenophaga sp. | reverse complement strand
GGTGAGGTGTTTGACGCCAGCCCCGACGACAGCGACGGACTGCCCGAATTGGCAGGCCCTTCCGCACAGTCGGCCCAGGTGTGGGCGCTGTACCAGCGGCTCAGTGCAGAACTGGCCCGGCTGGAACTGGGCCTGGCCCGGTTGGAGCTCAATGAGCGTGGCAGTTGGCGCGCAGAGCTTGACAACGGTGCCCGCATCGAACTCGGGCGCGGCAGCCCCGACGAGTTGGTGTTGCGCACACAACGCTTCACGGCCACCCTGAGCCAGTTGACCGAACGCTACGCCGGTGCTGTGCAGTCGGTGGACTTGCGCTACCCCAACGGCTACGCGATGCGTATGCGCGGCGTGACCACGGTCACCGAAGATCCCGTGAACCCCACACCAAAAACCAGGTAATAAAAAAACAATCATGGCCAAGGAATACAAAGATTTGGTGGTCGGACTTGACATTGGCACCGCCAAGATCATGGTGGTGGTGGCCGAGGTTCAGGCCAACGGCCAACTCAAGCTCGCCGGGTTGGGCGTGTCGGCCAGCCACGGTTTGAAACGTGGCGTGGTGGTCAACATCGACGCTACCGTGCAAAGCATCCAAGCGGCATTGAAAGAGGCCGAGCTGATGGCCGACTGCCGCATTGCGCGGGTCTACACCGGTATCACTGGCAGCCATATAAGAGGCATCAACTCCAGCGGCATGGTGGCGATCAAGGACCGCGAAGTCACAGCGGCTGATGTGGCCCGCGTGATAGAAACCGCCAAGGCCATCAACATCTCCACCGACCAGCGCCTGCTGTTGGTAGAACCGCAAGAATTCGTCATCGATAACCAGGAGGTGAAAGAGCCCATTGGCATGAGCGGCATACGCCTGGAAGCCAAGGTGCACATCGTTACCGGCGCGCAGAGCGCGGCAGAAAACATCATCAAGTGCGTGCGCCGCTGCGGCCTGGAAGTGGACCAACTCATGCTCAATCCGCTGGCGTCCAGCCAAGCGGTGCTGACCGACGACGAAAAAGAGTTGGGTGTGGCGCTGGTGGACATTGGCGCAGGCACCACCGACGTGGCCATTTTTGCCGGAGGCGCCATCCGCCACACCGCTGTGATTCCGATCGCCGGCGACCTGATCACCAGCGACATTGCCATGGCTCTGCGCACCCCCACCAAAGACGCCGAAGACATCAAAGTTGAACATGGCTGCGCCAAGCAGCTGCTGGCCAACCCCGACTCTCAAGTTGAGGTGCCCGGACTGGGCGACCGCGCGCCGCGCATGCTCAGCCGTCAGGCGCTGGCCGGCGTGATTGAGCCTCGGGTGGAAGAAATCTTTGCCCTGGTCCAGCAAGTGGTGCGTGATTCGGGCTACGAAGAAATTTTGTCTTCGGGCATCGTGCTCACGGGGGGCAGCGCCGTCATGCCGGGCATGGTGGAGTTGGGGGAAGACATTTTTCTGAAGCCGGTGCGCCGAGGGGTGCCGAACTACGCCAGCGCCTTGTCCGACATGGTGGCGCAAACGCGCGCTGCCACGGTCATGGGTTTGCTGGAAGAAGCCCGGCTGGCCCGTGTGCGCGGGCACAAAGTGGCACAAAAAGCGGGTTCCATGCAGGGCCTGCTGGAGCGTATGAAAAACTGGTTTGTGGGGACTTTTTGATGCACAACATGCACACGCTGGCCATTGGTTTTTGGGTGGCTTTTCCTGCTCCACCGCCGTGCCGTTCTGCTTGGCGCTACCCGGTCTACCGATATTGCGAACACACCGGGCCGTGAGAGTGATACCTAAATCACCATCCGGACCTTTTTTACCCAATTGTTGAGATTATTTATTCAGAGCCGCCCGATACTACCGAGTTACGGGCACCAACAGGAGCAGAAAATGAGCATCGACATGATCGAAATTGAAGAGTTCAACCAAGGCACCCAAATCAAAGTCATTGGTGTGGGCGGCGGCGGTGCCAACGCGGTAGAACACATGATTTCACGCAGCGTGCAAGGCGTGGAGTTCATCTGTGCCAACACCGATGCGCAATCGTTGTCGCGAAGCACTGCACACAAAACTATCCAGCTCGGCGTGACCGGTCTGGGGGCGGGCAGCAAGCCAGAAAAGGGCCGCAACGCCGCCGAGCTCGCGCTGGACGAAATCCGCTCCGCCATCGAGGGCGCGCACATGCTGTTCATCACCGCAGGCATGGGCGGCGGTACCGGTACCGGTGCGGCACCGGTCATTGCCCGGGTGGCCAAAGAAATGGGCATCCTCACCGTGGGTGTGGTCACCAAACCGTTCGACTGGGAAGGCGGCCGCCGCATGAGCAACGCCGACGCTGGCCTGACCGAACTTGAAGCGAATGTCGATTCGCTGATCGTGGTGTTGAACGAAAAGCTATTGGACGTGCTGGGCGACGACGTGACGCAAGACGAAGCCTTTGCACATGCCAACGATGTGTTGAAAAACGCCGTGGGTGGCATTGCCGAAATCATCAACGAGTACGGTAATGTCAACGTGGACTGTGAAGATGTGCGCACCGTGATGGGCGAACCCGGCAAGGCCATGATGGGCACCGCCGTGGCCTCGGGGCCCGACCGCGCTCGCATTGCTGCCGAGCAAGCCGTGGCCTGCCCGTTGCTGGAAGGCGTGGATCTGTCTGGCGCCAAGGGCGTGTTGGTGCTGGTGACCGCGTCCAAGGGCTCGCTGAAACTCAAGGAGTCCAGAGAGGCCATGACCGCCATCAAGGCCTACGCGTCACCCGACGCCCATGTGATCTTTGGTGCGGCCTACGACGAGGGGTTGGGCGATGACATGCGTGTGACCGTGGTGGCCACTGGCCTGAGCCGCCAGGGCATGCGCCGCACAGCGCCACCGCTGCAGGTGCTGCGCACCGGCACCGATAGCCAGCTGTTCAACGTACCCACGGTCAACACGGTGGTGGGTGGCCCAGGTGCCGGTACATCACAGCCCGACTACAACCCCATGAATGTGCCCAGCGTTTGGCGCACCAACCGCACCCAGGCCGCAGCCAAGGTGGACGCGTTGTCTTCTGGCGGCATGGACGATTTCGAGATTCCCGCGTTCCTGCGCAAACAAGCCGATTAAAAAGATTCCCCCCGCGCCGCCTGCGGCGCCACCCCCGAGGGGCAACACCTGCGGCCCGGCAAAGCCGGTTCCGTGGTGTTACCGGCTGGAGGCAACCTTGGCACATTGGTGGCCCAATCGCCAGGATAGTTTTCCTGCCCAGCGCGAAACCGCTCAAAAAATTAAACTCAACGAATGCTTGCTCAACGTACCCTCAAATCCCTGACCAAAGCCGTTGGCATGGGCTTGCACAGCGGTCAGCGGGTGGAGTTGACGTTGCGCCCTGCGCCGCCAGACACCGGGATTGTGTTTCGCCGCGTCGATCTGCCTGAGCCGGTGGAGATCGCGGTCACGGCACAGGCAGTGTCGGATACCAAGCTGGCCTCGACCATCTCCAACGGTGGCGTGAAGGTCTACACCATTGAGCACCTCATGAGCGCCGCTGCGGGGCTGGGGCTGGACAACCTGTATGTGGACATCACCGCCGAAGAGGTGCCCATTCTGGACGGCTCATCGGCCTCGTTTGTCTACCTGCTGCAGAGCGCGGGTATCGTGATGCAGAAGACGCCTAAACGGTTCATTCGCGTGATGCAGCCGGTGGAAGTGCGCGAGGGTGAGGGTCGCACACTCAAGTGGGCGCGTCTCGATCCGTTTCACGGCTACAAGCTCGCTTTTGAGATTGAGTTTGACCACCCCGCCGTCACGTCAACGGGCCAGCGCGTGGAGTTCGACATGGGCAGTGGCACCTACGCCCGTGAAATCGCGCGCGCCCGCACTTTCGGTTTCACACGCGATGTGGAAATGATGCGCTCACACGGCTTGGCCATGGGCGGTGGGCTGGACAATGCCATCGTGATGGACGATGTGAAGGTGCTCAACGCC
>JAUXXN010000037.1 GCA_030684755.1 Hydrogenophaga sp. | reverse complement strand
TCAACTGGAACCAGGGCGCGGCCTTTGGTTTCCTGCTGTTGTTCCTCTCCAGTCTGCTGGTCTGGGCAGGGCTCAAACTCACGGGCCAGCGCTTTGGCGCGGTGATGAAAACATGAGCCCCCACGTTCACTTCGTTCTCTGCCCCCCGAGGGGACGCTCAGTGCCCTTCGGGCGGCCAGGCGGGCACCGACCATGATCCACAGCCTGCCGCGCCCTGTAGCGCAGCGCTTCGGCCTTGGTGCCTTTGTCACCGGGTTTTTTGTGTTCCTGTTCGTTCCGCTGCTGGTGGTGGCGGTGTTCGCCTTCAACAACGCCGAGTACCCCACGCCGCCGTGGATGGGCTTCACGCTCGACTGGTTCACCGCGAACAACGACGAACGCACGGGCCTGCTGTTTGATGCCGAGCTGCTCAAGGCCATCGGCGTGAGTACCTGGGTGGCGCTGTGGGTCACGCTGTTGTCGGTGGGCGTGGGCACTTGCAACGCGTTTTTGCTGGAGCGTTTTGAGTTCCCGGGCAAGAACGCCATTGCGCTGCTGGCCATGCTGCCGCTGGTGATTCCGGGCGTGATCCTGGGCATTTCCATCCTCGCGTTCGCCAGCCGCATCGCCAACTTTGCCGACGAGACCTGGGGCCTGGAACTGGACTTTCTGCGGCCCGGTCTGCCGTTGGTGATTCTGGGACAGTTCTGCTACATCGTCACCATTGCCACGCTGACCATCTCGGCCAGCCTGCGCCGCTTCGACCGCACACTCGAAGAAGCCGCACTCAACCTCGGCGCCAGCCGACTGGCGGTGCTGTGGACCATCACGCTGCCGTACCTGCGCCCCAGCATGATCGGCGCGGCCGCCATGGCCTTCCTGATGTCGTTCGAGAACTTCAACACCACCTTGATGCTGGTGGGCTCGGATTCGCCACTGACCGTGCTCATGGTCAGCCGCATGCGCGAGGGCGCCACGCCGGTGCTCAACGCGGTCAGCCTGCTTCTGATGGTGGCCTCGGCCCTGCTGGCGCTGTTGCTGCTGTGGCGCAAGCCGCACAACCCGGACCCTGCATGAGCTTCAGCCACACCGTCGGCCACCACCGCTACGTCTTTGACGACCTGCGTATGCTGATGGCGCGCGCATCGCCGCTGCGCTCAGGCGACCGTTTGGCGGGCGTGGCAGCAGCCAACAGCCAAGAGCGGGTGGCCGCGCAAATGGCGTTGGCCGAGCTGCCGCTGCGGGCGTTTTTGCACGAAGCCGTGGTGCCCTACGAGAGCGACGAGGTCACTCGTCTGATTGTCGACACGCACGACGCCACGGCCTTTGCGCCGGTGGCGCACCTCACGTTGGGCGACTTTCGCAACTGGCTGCTCAGCGACGCCGCCGACAGCGCCACCCTGAGCGCCTTGGCCCCGGGCCTGACGCCCGAAATGGTGGCGGCGGTGAGCAAGCTCTGCCGCGTGCAAGACCTGGCGCTGATCGCGCGCAAGTGCTCGGTGGTCACGCGCTTTCGCAACACCCTGGGCCTGCCTGGGCGGCTGGCCACCCGCTTGCAACCCAACCACCCGACCGACGACCTCGCGGGCATTGCCGCCAGCCTGATCGACGGCCTGTTGATGGGCAGCGGCGACGCGGTGATCGGCATCAACCCCGCCACCGACAACGTGCCGCAGGTGGTGCGCCTGCTGGGCATGCTTGATGAGGTGCGCCAGCGCTACGGCATGCCCACACAAAGCTGCGTGCTCACGCATGTGACCAACACGCTGCAAGCCATCGAACGCGGCGCGCCGGTGGACTTGGTGTTTCAGTCCATTGGCGGCACGGAGGCCACCAACCGCAGCTTCGGTATTGACCTGGCCTTGCTGGCCCAAGCGCGGGACGCAGCGCTGTCGCTGCAACGCGGCGCGGTGTTTGACGACGGCACACGCGGCCAGCATGTGATGTATTTCGAGACCGGCCAAGGCAGCGCGCTGTCGGCCAACGCGCATTTTGGGTGCGACCAGCAAACCATCGAGGCGCGCGCCTATGCGGTGGCGCGCCACTTCCAGCCGCTGTTGGTCAACACCGTGGTTGGCTTCATCGGCCCCGAGTATTTGTTCGACGGCAAACAGATCCTGCGCGCCGGGCTGGAAGACCATTTCTGCGGCAAGCTGCTGGGCCTGCCCATGGGCTGCGACGTGTGCTACACCAACCACGCCGAGGCCGACAGCGACGACATGGACGCGCTGCTCACGTTGCTGTGCACCGCAGGCGTTAACTTCATCATGGGCATCCCGGGGGCGGACGACATCATGCTCAACTACCAGAGCACCTCTTTTCACGATGCACTGGCCATGCGCCAGTTGCTGGGCCTGCGCGCCGCGCCCGAGTTTGAGGACTGGTTGCTGCGCACAGGCATCCGCGAAGCGGGTGGCGCGTTGCGGCTGGCAAGCGCACTGCCCGCGACTTTCGTACCGGCCATCCGGCGGCTGGAGGGATCGTGAGCGATCTGCCCTTCACGCCTGTCACGCCCGTCACGCCCACCCCGTGGGAAGGCCTGAAGCGCTTCACCGACGCGCGCATCGCGCTGGGCCGCGCCGGCCACAGCCAGACCACCGCTGCGCACCTCGCGTTCCAGCTGGCGCATGCGCAGGCGCGCGACGCCGTGCACCTGCCGCTGGACGCGGCCACCTTGTGCCCTGAATTGCAAGCGCTGGGGCTGGACGTGCTGGTGCTGCACAGTGCAGCACCCGACCGCGCGGCCTACCTGCAACGACCCGACTGGGGCCGCCGCCTCGACGCCACGTCGCGCGAGCGCCTGCTCCGTTGGCGCCAGGCGCAGCCCGGGGCCGAACCGGTGGATCTGGCGTTTGTGGTGGCCGATGGTCTGTCGGCGCTGGGCGTGATGCAAAACGCCGTGCCCTTGCTGACACACCTCTTGGAGCGCCTGCGCGCAGACGCCGGGCAGCGCTGGACCTTTGCGCCCTTGGCGCTGGTGGAGCAGGGCCGTGTCGCCGTTGGCGACGAGGTCGGGCAACTGCTGAACGCGCGCTGTGTGGTGGTGCTGATCGGCGAGCGCCCGGGCCTGAGTTCGCCCGACAGCCTGGGCATCTACTTCAGCTGGGCGCCGCGCGTGGGCCTGACCGATGCGCAGCGCAACTGCATTTCCAACGTGCGACCGGCAGGCCTTTCGAGTGAGCGAGCTGCCCTGAGGCTGCATGCACTGCTGTCGCAGGCGCGGCGCCTGGAACTCTCGGGTGTGGGCTTGAAAGACGAAACCGAAGAGACGGTGCCTACCCTGCGGCCGCATTCGGGCGATCGCCTCAGCCAGACACCCTGAACGGGCGTTGTCCGAAGACACCAGAATGCGCTGAGCGTGGCACACTGACGCGCATGCCCCGCATCGACCCCGCCGACGTTGAATTCACCGCCATCCGCGCGCAAGGTGCGGGTGGGCAAAACGTCAACAAAGTGTCCAACGCAGTGCACCTGCGGTTCGCCGTGCGTGCGTCGTCGCTGCCCGATGCCATCAAGGAGCGCCTGTTGGGCTTGAGCGACCAGCGAATCACCACCGAGGGCGTGGTCGTCATCAAGGCGCAAACCAGCCGCAGCTTGGAGAACAACAAGGCCGACGCCCTACAACGCTTGCAAGCGTTGGTGGACAGCGTGGCCACGCTGCCCAAGGCGCGCAAGGCGACAAAACCTACGTTTGGGTCGAAACAGCAGCGGCTCGAAGGCAAGGCCACGCGCTCGCAAACCAAGCAGTTGCGGGGGCGGGTGTCGGGGGGTGAGTGAGTGTCTGCCTGTTCAAAGCCCGCGCAGCACCGAGGCGTCGGTGGTCACCACATCCAGCGGGTAGCGACGGCCAGCCAAGTGGTCTTCGATGCATTGCAACACCAAGGGGCTGCGGTGGCGCTCGGCGCTGGCGCGCACTTCATCAGGCGTCATCCACAGGGTGCGAACGATGCCGGTGTCCAGGGCACGCGCGGGCTCCAAAGCGCCCAAATCACCGCAAAAGGCAAAGCGCAGATAGGTGATGTCTTCCCCGGTGGCCTCGCGCTGAAAGCGCGACAGGTACACCCCCACCAGCGCGGTCGGGGTGAAACTGTGCGCGGTTTCTTCCAGTGCTTCGCGCGCCACGCCCTGAGCGGGGCTTTCGCCGGGGTCGAGGTGACCGGCCGGGTTGTTCAGCCTCAGGCCCTCGGGCGTGTGTTCTTCCACCAACAGGTAGCGGCCACCGTGTTCAATGATGGCCGCCACGGTGGCACTGGGTTTCCAACGGGTGTTCATAGACAAATTATCGATGCATCGAACTCAACGCGGTCCATGAGCCTGCCAAGCGCGGGCTTTGCAAAACATCAGTATTGACTTATAAATAGAAGTGCTTTGTTTCAAAATGAGATTTCATGCCCGTCAGCCAAAGATTTCAAGCGGCGGCGGGGAAGAACCCTGATCGGTTTCGGGCGGCTTTCAGTTAAGCTGCGCCAAAATCATTTCAACCGCGCGAGTGAGGAGACGATATGCAGATTGGCGTACCCGCCGAAAACCTGGTGGGCCATACCCGGACCGCCGTCGCACCCCAGACGGCTCAAAAGCATCTGATCCCAGGCCACACCACCCCGGTGCGGGCCAACGCTGGCGTGGCCATCCGCTGAAGATATGTGGGCTGGTGAGTCGGTTGCGGTGAACACGCTTGTCACTGCCCAATGGTTTGCTGTGTGGCCTCACCGCCCCGCCCTTGTCTCCATTTCCAACATCTGACCTTCCTGCATTGAGGACTTTTCCATGACTTCTGGCGCTTCGACCGAAACAGCCGCAGCCAGCGCGGCCGCACCTGCACAGCAGCGCATTGGCGTGCCGCGTGAAATTTTTTCTGGCGAAAAACGGGTCGCCACCGTGCCCGAGGCGGTGGTCAAGCTCGTGAAACTGGGCTTTGCTGTGGTGGTGGAAACCGGCGCTGGCGATCTGGCCAATTGCAGCGACGCCGACTACGTGGAGGCTGGAGCAACCATCGCACCCAGCGCCGCCGCGCTGTGGAGCGGCAGCGACATCGTGTTCAAGGTGCGCGCCCCCACACCCGACGAAGTGGCGCAGATGCACGCTGGGCAGACGCTGATCGGCTTCCTCTGGCCCGCCCAAAATCCCGATTTGATGCAGCAACTGGCCGCGAAGAAGGTCACTGCGCTGTCGATTGACGCACTGCCGCGCACGCTCAGCCGCGCGCAGAAGATGGACGCGCTGACCTCGATGGCCGGTGTCAGCGGTTACCGCGCGGTGGTCGAGTCGGCCAACGCCTTCGGCCGATTCTTCAACGGGCAGATCACGGCCGCAGGCAAGGTGCCACCGGCTAAGGTGTTCATCGCCGGTGCCGGTGTGGCCGGTCTGGCTGCCATCGGCGCGGCCGCCAGCCTGGGCGCCATCGTGCGCGCCAACGACACGCGCGCTGAAGTGGCCGACCAGGTGGTTTCGCTGGGCGGCGAGTTCGTCAAAGTGGACTATGAAGAAGAAGGCTCGGGCGGTGGTGGTTACGCCAAGGTCATGAGCGAAGGCTTCCAGGCCGCGCAACGCGAGATGTACGCCAAACAGGCGCGCGAGGTTGACATCATCATCACCACCGCGCTGATTCCCGGCAAACCCGCGCCCAAGCTGATCACCGCTGAGATGGTCAAGAGCATGAAGCCGGGCAGCGTGATCGTGGACATGGCCGCCGAGCAAGGCGGCAACTGCGAGCTGACCGTGCCCGGCGAGGCTGTGGTGCGCCACGGTGTCACCATCGTGGGCTATACCGACCTGGCCTCGCGCATGGCGCGCCAGTCGTCCACGCTGTACGGCACCAACCTGTTCCGCTTGGCTGAAGAGCTGTGTAAAACCAAAGACGGTGTGATCAACGTCAACATGGAAGACGACGCCATTCGCGGTCTGACCGTGATCAAAAACGGCGAAATCACCTGGCCTGCGCCGCCGCTGGTGGTGGCGCCCAAACCGGCGCCCAAGCCCGCTGCGGCGGCCACCGCCAAAAAGGGGCACGGTCATGGCGAGCCGTCCGGCCCCATGCCAGCGGGCAAGCTGGCCATCGTGGCTGGCGTTACCGCCGTGCTGTTCGCGCTGGTGGGCGCCTACGCGCCGGCCGCGTTCCTGTCGCACTTCACGGTGTTCGTGCTGGCCTGTTTTGTGGGCTACATGGTGGTGTGGAACGTCAAGCCCGCGCTGCACACGCCGCTCATGAGCGTGACCAACGCCATCAGCTCGATCATCGCCATCGGCGCTCTGGTGCAGGTTTCGCCCTTGGCCAACGCGACCGACCGGCCCAACACGCTGATCATCGCCCTGGCCGCTTTTGCCCTGGTGCTCACCGCCATCAACAGGTTCGGCGGCTTTGCTGTCACCCAGCGCATGCTGGCCATGTTCCGTAAGTAATTCCCTTGGGGACAGATCTTTAGCTCTGTCCCCAACCGATTAAGGCTTTGGGGACAGATCTTCAGCTCTGTCCCCGACCGATTAAGAAAAGAGATATTTATGTCTGCAAGTCTGGTCACAGTCTCCTACATCGGAGCCATCATCCTTTTCATCCTCAGTCTGGGCGGCCTGTCCAACCAGGAAACCGCGCGCCGGGGCAACCTGTTCGGCATCATCGGCATGGCGCTCGCCGTCGCTGCCACGGTGTTCGGCCCGCAGGTCACCATGGCCGGTATCCCCTGGATCATCGGCGCCATGGTCATCGGCGGGGCCATTGGCCTGACCGCTGCGCGCAAAGTGCAAATGACGCAAATGCCCGAGCTGGTGGCGCTGATGCACAGCATGGTCGGCATGGCCGCTGTGCTGGTGGGTTATGCCACCTATGTGGACCCCGAAGCGTCCAAGCACCTGGAGGGCGCGGCGCACGCCATCCACGCCATGGAGATCTACATCGGCATCTTCATCGGCGCGGTCACCTTCTCGGGATCGGTTGCGGCCT
>JAUXXN010000036.1 GCA_030684755.1 Hydrogenophaga sp. | reverse complement strand
CTGAAGCGGCATACAGTTTCTTGTGTACTTGGTTCGGAGCAGCTCAACGCATTGGCAACGGCGTGGATTCTGACGACGGTTGTTTGCTCATCGGTGGTTGGCGGGTCAGCCGCACCGCGTCTCCGGTCACCGGATGCAGGTAAGCCTCTACGATGCTGCCGCCGTGTTCAATGGCGTAAAACTCGTAGCAGTTGCCCCGCGAAATCTTGAACTTCACCAGCAAATAGTCTGCCGCCTTGAAGCGCTTGCGCGCCTGCTGCTCTGACATCCATTGGCTGCGTGGCTGGGTGGTGCAAACCACTTTTTCGGCGGGGGTGCTGGCCTGTGCTGGCCCAGCGGACCAGGCCAGCAGCGTTAGGAGCGCGGCGGCAAGGCCCGCCCGCACGGCGTGGGCCCCGAAATGGGGTTTTATCGCGTGTGTGTGTTGCATGGTGTCTCAGGCAAAAGTGTCGGCCATCAATGCGGTGAACCAGGTGTCCATCTCGCGAAAGTTGCTGCTGTCCCAGCCCACCGAAGCCCCCGAAGAAGCAGCCACCGCTTGCATGCTGGCCGTGGCCGCGTCGTACTGAAACACGGCAGTCAGCCAAGAAGCCTGGGTCTGCGTGATGGTGGAGTAACAGGCCGAGTTGGTCACCGGCGCCGGGTCGGGCGACATGCCGCTGAGCAAGCGGCTGATGGCGTCGGCGCAGACCTTGGCCTCCTGGTTGGCGATGTGGCCCGCCTTGGGCTGCGTGGTGGCGCTGCTGTCACCAATGATGTGCACCTTGTCGGCCCCGGCCACGGTGCTGGCGTAGCTCAGCACGTTCACGCCCGCAAAGCGGCCACCGGTCGCGTTGGCCAGCCCCTGGCTGGTGATCAGCGCACCGGCGCTCTGGCGCGGAATGAGGTGTATCACATCGCCCTTGAAATTGCCCGCCAGGGTTTTGAGCGTCATGGTGGCCGGATCGGCCTCGCTCACCTCAGCGTTCGGGATGTACTGGATCACGCCCGCGTGCAGCCCGGTGAAGGCGCTGGCGAAGTTGTCCCGTTCGGCCACGTAGTCGGCGTTGGCGTCCAGCACCAACAGCTTGGCCTGGGGCTTGTGCACTTTCATCCAGTCGGCCAGCAAGCAGGCGCGTTCGTAAGGCCCGGGCGGGCAGCGGAAGGGCACTTTCGGAATGGTCAAAATGGCGGTGCCGTTGGCTGGCATGGCGTTGAGCTGGCTGGCCAGCAGCGTGGTCTGCGCACCGGCCTTCCAGGCGTGCGGCATGCGGTTGGGGTCGCTCAGCCCGGGCACATCGTCAAATTCGATGCCGGGCGCCAACACGATGCGGTCGGCCTTCAACACCGTTTTGTCGGCCAGCGTCACGCTCACGCCCACCGGGTCGATGGCCACCACCTCGCCGTACACCACGCGAATGCCGTAGCTGCTGCGCAGCCGGTCGTGGTTGTAGGTCAGGCTGCCCAGCGTGCGCTGGCCGGTCAGCACCAGGCTGCTCATGATGTTGGACGTGTAGGTGGGCAAGCGCTCCACCAGGGTCACGTCGATGGCGTCGCCCCACATGCGCAGGTATTTGGCCACCGCCGCCCCGCCCATGCCCGCGCCCACCACGATGACGCGGCTCTTGGCGTTTGTGCCGGGCGCCGTGCCCAGGTTGGGGTCGACTTGAAAGGCTTCGGTGTTGATGTCGCTGTCGCTGCTGTCGCTCTCACCGCCACCGCAAGCCACCACGAGTCCGGTGGCCAGGGCAGCGCCCATGCCTTGAAGAAAATAACGTCGGTCCATGTCGGTCTTTCTGAATAGGTTGAAGGTTCAGCGTTGGGTGGCGAGCCAGTTCGACAGATCGCGCAATTGCGCATCGGTGTAGCCCAAGGCGTGCCGCGCCATAATTCCGTTGCCCTCTTTGCCCGACTGAAACTCTTTCAGATCGCTGTAAATGCTGTTGGCCGACTGGCCCGCCAGCCGGTCAAAGCCCGGGCCTTTGCCGTTGGTGCCGTGGCACTGAAAACAGTTGGATGCCAGCAGCCGACCCGGCGCACCCACTTGGGCGTGGGCAGCCACGTTGAACAGGGACAGCGTCCCTGCAAGACCGCCGATCACGGCGGCCCGAAGACAGATACGAAGAGGGGGCATGGGGAACTCCTGTGGGTTGTTGCAGTGGTAGGCATTGCAGCGAACCCCCGTTAAGCCAGGCTTATGGCCCCACCTACCGAGCAGGACGCTGGGGTATGGGCGCTGTTCAGCCTGTGTTCACCTGCCACCAGGCCCCGCGCCTGGGCCGTTTTCTACAATGGGTGGCTTCCGACCGAAAAGCCCTGCCCAGCCCCGTGCCCGCAGGCCCTGTTTCCAACCACCCCCAAGCTCTGGTGCCCACCATGCAATTCATCCGTTTTTCCGACCTCTGCGCCAACGGCCAAGCCACTGGCAAGCGCGTGTTCATCCGCGCCGACCTCAAC
>JAUXXN010000031.1 GCA_030684755.1 Hydrogenophaga sp. | reverse complement strand
GTAGTCGGTACCGGCAACCGTTTTGCCGTTGATGAGGTGATTAATGGGCATGTTGTGGTTTCATTTCATGGTGTGTGAACACGCTGGCCATCGGCTCCAGCAGCTTTCTTTCTTCGCACGCCAGGGCCAGCACAGCCGTGTCGTTCGGTGGCCTCGGCCAGGGTGCGGCGTCGGTTTGTGCGCACCTTTCGCGCAACAACACGATGAACTTGGCGAGGGCTTCACCGCGCTGCTGCTTGACTTCCATGCACAAGCGCATCAAGGGTTCTGCCAACTCGTAATAGCTCTCCCGGCCACGCGCAAAAGCGCGCACCACGCGCTTGTCACGCAGTTGCTTGAGCTGCCCCGAGCACACCTGCTGCGTAATGAAGCAGTACTGGGCAATTTGCTTCACCGTGGCCGCACCCCGGTAATGCACCAGGTATTCAACGATCTTGCGTTGCTGCCCTGACAGCTCTTTCATGCGTGCCTGGTAGTACGGCGTCAATTCATCCAGCGTGTGCATGAAAGCTTGCACCAGTTCGTCCAGCGTCTCTTGGGTCAGGAACTGCGCAAAGATGATGTAGATGAGCGGCTTGCCTTCGGCCAGATGGTGAACAGCCCGAATACGGGCGCGGCCCTCGGTGCTTTGAATGAAGGCTGCCAAACTGGTGTCACCGCGCTCGAGCGCGATCTTTTCTAGCAACTCGACCACCTCTTCAAAGCTCAGCTCTTCCAGCGGGTCGATGTCGAAGAAGCCATAGAACGGCGAGTTCTGCGAGGTGACGGCGGTGAACAGCGAGGGCGTGGTGGCAACCAGCACGAACTGCGGGTGGTTCTGGATCAGGGCGCGCAGTTGCTTCTGGCTGGTGGGCTTGAGTTGGTCGAACAAGTCGTCCAAGTTTTCCAGCAAGATGACCAGGGTTTTGTCGCCCAGGGTTTGCAGCAGGATCTGCGTCGCCTGTTCTTCGGCCTGCGCAATGCTCAGCTCATAGAGCGCCTGTGTTTGGGCGTCGATGCCCAGCTCGGGGTAGGTCTGATCGAGGGTGCGCAGAATGCGCAGGACCAACTCCATGAAGCTGGTCACGCCCCATTCTTCTTCGCGCATCCAGGCGATCAGCGCTTTGGATTGCACGCTGGGGCTCTGGCTGATCTGGTGGTGGATCAGCGAGATCAGGTGCGTCTTCCCGATGCCGCACGGGCCGACAAACAGGTGGTGGTGCTTGGCGGTGGTTTTCACGCTGTGCACCACGCTGTCGACCGTTCGCTTCAGCAAGGGGCCGCGTTGCACCAGCATGGCTTGCAGCGTTTCGGGCGGCATCATGCTCGGCGTGAAATGCGACAGGTACAGGGCCTTTTTTGCCACAGGGGAAACCGCCTGGCTCTGGATCGTGTTCATGGTACGGCCCCTTCCACCATGATGGGCAGGCTCAGGCGGTGCCATTGCCACCAGCGTTTGAGAACGCTGAACTTGAAGCCCAGTTGGCCCGTGTCGGGGTCGCGCAACAGGTAATAGTCGCGTTCCAACAAGCGCACCAGTTCGAGCCAGTCGTTTTGCTGGATACCGGGAAAACTGGCCTTGGCACCGTTGATGGCGGTTTGAACATCCAAGCGGTTCGGTGCTGCGGCAATGCCGTCGAGCAGGGCCAAGCAAGCATCGCGCTGGCTGCCGTAATAGGCTTGCGTGCGTTCCTCAAAGTGTTTCAGGTTCCAAGTGTCGTGGGCGGACTGGATGGCGGCGCGAATTTGCTGGCGCAGTTCGGTGCGCGTGGGCACCGCCTGGGCGTTTCGCCGTTTGGCAATGTCGGACAGCACATGGTGGATGTAGTACGGCACGCCATCCACTGCTTGCGCAATGTCGGCGGCCAGGGTGCTGTTTTGGGTGTCGCACCCGATGTCTTGCAGCAGCTTGTTGGCCAGCCGCGTTGCATCGGGCGCATCCAAAGGCGTGACCTCAATGGCCGCCATGTCGTTGGTGGGGGCGTTGGTGTAGCCCTGCGCCTTGAGCTGGCGCACGATGTGGTGCAGGCCGATGGAGCCGGTGAACACCATGCGCAGCTTGGCGTGCTGTTGGCGCAGGGCGCGCAGCACGTCCAGCAACTCCATGGCTTCCTGCGCGTCGGCACGGGCGATGTTCTGGATCATCCACGGGATTTCATCCCACAGAAAAACCACCCGCGTCAGATCTTTGGCGCTCTGAACATGGTCGAAGGTGTCGCACAAGGCCTGTTTCCAGTGTTTACCCTGAAAGTTGGGCAAGGTCAGCGGGCCGATTTTGGTGCCGCCCAGGTCTGCGGCCCTGGCTTTGATCCAATCGGCGAACTGGGTGCTTGCATTGAGGTGAGGGTGCAGGTCGGCCACGATGGTTTGCACGAATTCGGCAGCGCTGCGAACCCCTTCCACATCGCGGCGGAACACCACCCAACTGGCGGGCGCCTCGGCGCTGAGCTTGGCCAGCACATGGGTTTTGCCCATGCGGCGCTCCGCCACCAGCACCACGCTTTGCTGGTCTAGGCGGGCGCAGATGTCTTGAACGAGCGCGTCACGGCCCACGATGTCTTCGAGAGCCAGGGTTCCGCCGGGGTTGATTTTCATAACGTACGATGCATTTGATTTACGATGAAAACATCATACGATGGATTCGACGTACATCACGCCGCTGTGATGGTGTTGTGCAGCGCGCCCAGACCCTCGATCTCGGTGACGATCACGTCGCCGGGCTGGCAGTCCACCACGCCGTCGGGCGTGCCGGTCAGGATCAGGTCGCCGGGCGTCAGCGTCATGAAGGC
>JAUXXN010000028.1 GCA_030684755.1 Hydrogenophaga sp. | reverse complement strand
TCAACTGGATGTGGGCCAACCCCGAAGTGCTGAAGACGGCCGGTGTGACCGGCATGCCCAAGACCTGGGACGAGTTCTTTGTCGCGGCCGACAAGATCAAGAAGTCGGGCAACGTGGCGCTGGCCCACGGTGGCCAGAACTGGCAAGACTTCACCGTGTTCGAGTCGGTGGTGCTGGGTGTGGGCGGTGCCGCGTTTTACAACGACGCGCTGGTGAAGCTGGACCCGGCTGCCATCGGCAGCCCGACCATGACCAAGGCGCTGAACACCTTCCGCAAGCTCAAGGGCTACACCGACGCTGCCTCCACTGGCCGCGACTGGAACATGACCACCGCCATGGTGATTGGTGGCAAGGCCGGTTTCCAGTTCATGGGTGACTGGGCCAAGGGCGAATTCACCGCTGCTGGTCAGAAACCGGGCGAGGGTTTCCTGTGCGCCGCTGCACCGGGCACGGCCAACGCCTACACCTTCAACGTGGACTCGTTCATCATGTTCAAGCTGAAGGACGAAGGCGCCCAGAAAGCCCAAGCCGATCTGGCCTCGGCCATCCTGAGCACCGAGTTCCAGGAAGTGTTCAACCAGAACAAGGGCTCTATTCCCGTGCGTCTGGGCCACAACATGGAGAAGTTTGACGACTGCGCCAAGCTCTCGGCCACCGACTTCGTGGAAAGTGCCAAGTCGGGCGGTCTGGTGCCTTCCATCGCCCACGGCATGGCGGTGGACCCCGCCAAAGCCGGTGCCATTCAGGACGCGGTCACGCAGTTCTGGAACGACGACAAGTTGAGCGTGGCCGACGCGCAAAAGCGCATCGCACAAGCCGCCACCAACTAAAGCGGCTTCACAAAGCCTCATCAGCGAGCCAGGCACGGGCGCTCCCCATGGGGCGTCCGTGTCGGGACCTCCTATGCCCAAAATACCCGACAACCTCCTGCCCAAGCTGGTACTGGCGCCCGCCTTTGTGCTCGGCTTGGCCTTCATCTACGGCTTCATGATCTGGAACGGGCTGTTGTCCGTGACCGCATCGCGCATGTTGCCCAACTACGAACTGGTGGGGCTGGCCCAGTACGAGCGTCTGTGGGCCATGGACCGCTGGTGGGTGGCCCTGAAAAACCTGGCCATTTTTGGCTTTCTGTACGTGGGCGTGTCGATGGCACTCGGCGTGTTTCTGGCCGTGCTGCTGGACCAAAAAGTGCGCGGCGAAGGTTTCATCCGCACCGTGTACCTGTACCCCATGGCCTTGTCGTTCGTGGTGACGGGCACCGCCTGGAAATGGATTTTGAACCCCAGCGAAGGCCTGCAAAAAATGATGCAGGACATGGGCTGGACAAGCTTCACGTTTGACTGGCTGGTCCAGTCGGACATGGCCATTTACTGCGTGGTGATTGCCGGTGTGTGGCAGTCGGCGGGCTTTGCCATGGCGCTGTTTCTGGCCGGTTTGCGCGGCGTTGACGACAGCATCATCAAGGCCGCGCAGATCGACGGCGCTTCCTTGCCCCGCATCTACCTGCGCATCGTGCTGCCCGCTCTGCGCCCGGTGTTCTTTTCCACCTTGATGGTGCTGGCCCACCTGGCCATCAAGAGCTTTGACCTGGTGATGGCGCTCACATCGGGCGGCCCCGGCTACGCCACCGACGTGCCCGCCACCTTCATGTTTGCCATGAGCTTTACCCGCGGCCAGATTGGCCTGGGTGCCGCCAGCGCCACCATCATGCTGGCCACCGTGGCGGCCATCGTGGTGCCTTATTTGTACAGCGAGCTGAGGAGCAAACCCCATGACCGCTAAATTTTCGTTCGGGCGCATGGTGCTCATGACCACGCTGCTGGTGGGTGCCGCCTTATTCCTAGCGCCGCTGTACGTGATGGTCGTCACCTCGCTGAAAGACGCGGACGAAATCCGCAACGGCAATTTGTTGAGCCTGCCCAGTAGCCTGAACTTTTCGGCTTGGGGACAGGCTTGGTCCACCGCCTGCACTGGCGTGGAGTGCAAGGGCTTAGAACCGTTCTTCTGGAACTCGGTGTGGATGGCGATTCCCGCCGTGTTGATCTCGACCACCTGGGGCGCGCTCAACGGCTATGTGCTGAGTTTGTGGAATATTCGCGGCAGCGAAACATTCTTTGGCCTGCTGCTGTTTGGCGAGTTCATGCCGTTCCAGGTGGTGCTGTTGCCCATGAGCCAAGTGCTGGGCTGGCTGGGTATTTCAAGCACCATCGGCGGCTTGATTTTTGTGCACTGCCTCGCCGGTTTGCCCAGCACCACGCTGTTTTTCCGCAACTACTACGCCGCTGTGCCCGGTGAACTGCTCAACGCCGCCAAGCTCGACGGTGCCGGTTTCTGGCAAATCTTTCTGCGCATCATCGTGCCCATGTCCACCCCCATCGTCATGGTCA